>CAYWTE010000067.1:0-6707 GCA_964461145.1 uncultured Lactobacillales bacterium
TTATTAATTTTGAAAAAAGCGACTTTTTATCAACGGTATTAAAAATGCCGTTTATCGACCAATATTCTTGTTCTTTGAATTTTTCTATCTCATCTTCACGTTCACAAATTAATTTTAAAGCAACTGACTGTACTCTGCCTGCTGAGCGGCTACCGGGCAATTTCCTCCATAAAAGCGGAGATAAATTAAACCCAACTAAATAATCTAAGGCTCTTCTTGCTAAATATGCTTCAACCAGTTCTAAATTTAGTTCTTTTGGGTTGTTTACCGCTTCTAATATCGCATTTTTGGTAATTTCGTGGAATACTGCTCGCTTAATGCTTAAACCTTTTTTTATCTTTCCTCGTTCTTTAAGTTCTTCTATAATATGCCAAGAAATAGCTTCTCCTTCCCTATCAGGGTCGGTTGCTAAAACTAAGTTTTCTGCTGTTTTTAAGGCTGATATAATTTCCTTTAACTGTTTTTCGCCTTTTTTATCAACTTCCCAAAGCATTTTAAAATCATTATCGTAATCAACAGACCCATCTTTTGAAGGTAGATCTCTTACGTGTCCAAAACTGGCTATAACTTCATAATCGCTGCCTAAATATTTGTTTATTGTTTTGGCTTTCGCAGGTGATTCTACTATAACTACATTCTTGCTCATATTTTTTATCCTAAAAGAGAAACCTTATTTCCCGGGTGTCTTTCTATTTTGCCTTCTAGTTCTAATTCTATTAAAATATTTGCTATATCTGTGTAATTAGATTCGCAAATTCTTATTAATTCATCGACTAATACAGGATATTGACCTATGTTTTCAACAACTTTTTTCATCAGTTCGCTTGAGAAGAATTCTTCCTCCTCCTCAAAAAGCGTGTTTTGCCACGATTCTTCATATTTTTTTGGGTAGGTAATATTTTTTATTTTAGGCTTATTGCTACTGATTATTAAATCTCCGCCTAAATTATCTAGCACGTCAAAGGCATTTTCAACTAACCCTGCTCCTTGCTTTAATAATAAATTCGGACCTTCAGAGCGGCTGTCTAACGGAGAACCGGGGACAGCAAAAACTTCTCTGCCCTGTTCTAAGGCTAATCTTGCCGTAATAAGTGAGCCTGACCTTATTGAAGCTTCTACAACTACTACCCCTAAGCTTAAGCCTGCGATAATTCTATTGCGTCTTGGGAAGTTTTGAGGAATAGGCTCTGTTCCTAAAGGAAATTCTGAGATTATTACTCCTTCTTGGCTTAATTTATCATAAATATAGCGATTTTCTAAAGGATAACAAACGTCTACCCCCGTTCCTAAAACCGCGACCGATGATTTTATGCCACCTTCGTGAGCGGCTGCATCTATTCCTCTTGCCATTCCTGAAATTACATTAAAGCCTTGCGTGCAAAAGTCTTTTGCTAATGTTGAAGCTATTTTTTTGCCGTTCATTGACGCATTCCTTGCCCCAACTATTGCTATATTTTTGCCATTTAATAATTCTTGACGTCCCTTTACATATAATATAGGAGGAGCATCGTTGATTTGCGCTAATAATGAAGGATAATCCTTATCTAAAAGCGTTAAAATCTTTATCCCTGATTTTGCTGCTTTTTCTATCTCTTTTAAGATTTCTGATTCTTTGGCTATTTTATATTTTGGATTATTTGAAATGCCTTCTAGTGCTGCTTTTGCACTTCCAAAATGATTTAATAAATTAAAAAAATTAACCGGCCCGACACCTGCGGATTTATATAACTGCAGCCACGATATTCTTTGATTTTCTTCAGGGTATTTTGTATCTATTATCATTCCTGCCTTTATTTTTTTAATTTTATTTTTGTTTCAGTGCCGGAAATTAAACGCTTTATATTTTCTTTATGCCTGAAAATTATGATTATTACTAAAAAAGAAAGAGCTATTACAAAAATTATATTATTGCCGCTAAAATAAGCAAAAATCGGCGTTAATACTAATGCCGCTAATGCTGCTAATGATGAATATTTAGAAATTACCGCCGTTATTATCCATACAAAAACTGCAAAAAGACCAACAAGGGGAGATACGGATAAAACCATTCCTGCGGCTGAGGCTATCCCTTTGCCGCCCTTAAATTTAAGCCAAAAGGAAAATATATGTCCTAATACTGCAAAAGTACCAGCTATTATTTTTATAATCATTACTTGTGTTTCTACAAAACCTTGCTGCCTTGCGATATAGCTTGCTAAAATTGCCTGCATCAAAAATTATGGTTAAAATTGCTAAGTCTTTCCTGCCTGTTCTTAAAACGTTGGTTGCTCCTATGTTGCCTGAGCCGATTTTGCGAATGTCCCCTATGCCTGCCAGCTTTGTAAAAACAAGCCCAAAAGGGATTGAGCCTAGTAAATATCCACCTAAAATACTTAAAAAAACTGCTGAATAAAACATATCTTCCTCTTTATAATAATTTTTGCTTTAGGGTATGCTTTTACTTTATTAATTGTCAATAATAATCTTTCCGGCCGCACATCCTTTACGCCAGTTCTTAGCCTTTGCACAACCTAAATAAAGATTGCTTAAATGCTTGGTTATATGCTTTGAATTCCATTCTTGTTTTATTATATAATCTTGCATTATTTTTGCTATTTCTTCTCTTGTAATGTTGTTCTTTGGTAGGGCAAAAATTTCCTCGTCAACATCTTTTAACATAAACGGATTAGCGTATGCGCTTCTGCCTAACATTACTCCGTCTACATAATTTAAATGCTCTTTGGCTTGTTCTAAATTCTTTATCTCGCCGTTTATGATTATTTCTAAATCAGGGAAGGCTTCTTTTAGGCGGTAAACTTCTTGATGGCGAATAGGCGGCGCACTTAAATTCTTTTTTACCGAAGCATTTAAATTAGCCCCTCTTGCGTGGATTATAAAAGTTTTGCAGCCCGAATCCTTTATAATTTCTGTGAAAATTTTTAAATTTTCTAAATTATCATTTGGGATAATGCCTATTCTTGTTTTTACTGAAACGAAGATATCAAGGTTTTTACATATATTTTTAATGCAAGAAGCTATCAATTTAGGCTCGCTCATTAATGATGCGCCGAAGTTTCCGGCTTTTACTTTCGGTGATGGACAGCCGGCGTTTATATTAATCTCATTAAAGCCCTTTTCTTTTGCTAGAATTGCCGATTCTAAGGCATCTTTAGGGTTATTAACTCCTATTTGCAGGGCTAGCGGCGTTTCGGAAACGTTAAATCTTAAAGCTTCTAAATCAGGATTATGTAAAAGCGCATTGCTTGATATTAATTCTGTGTATAAAAAAGCCTTTTGGCTCATTGTTCGAACAAAAAACCTGAAGTGCCTGTCCGTTAAATCAAGCATCGGGGCTATGCAAAATTTATGTAAATTAAAATTAGTCATTATTTAACCTGTTATATTTATAATAATGAAATTATGCAAAAATTATTTATAATATCAACTCTAATCATTCTTATGGGGTGTTCTGTCTTTAAAAAGAAAGAGGAGCGACCTTTGTATGTTTGCGTGAATTGTGAATATCCTGATAATTCAACGGGCAATTATCCTTACTTTTTCCCTTCCATAAACTCCCCGAGAGAACCCGGGCTGCAAACAGTTTATTATTCCTTAAAAGATCTTAGAGATCCTTATCATTATTAATTTGTTTTTATGGAATTTATGCGTGAGATTATTATATGCATTATTCAAAGTGGCGACCCCAACGGGATTTGAACCCGTGTTACCGCCGTGAAAGGGCGATGTCCTAGGCCACTAGACGATGGGGTCTTATGCGTTAAATAAACTAACCCTGACGAGTCTTTAACTTCGGGTTCTTCTTGTTGATTATATAAATTCTGCCTTTTCTTTTAACAAGAATATTATCTTTATCTCTCTTCTTTGCAGACTGTAATGAACTACGAATTTTCATTTTCTTCTTCCTATTTAATTATTACTTTGAGCGGCTAAATTATTATCACTTATCTCCTTTGTCAAGAATATTTTTTATTTTCTTTGTTTTTTTATATCTTTTAAGGTAAATTGTTCCTTATTAAGGAGGATATCTTGAAATCCATTTTGTTTTTTATTTGTTTTTTATCTCTTTTAAAGTCTTCGTTTGCTTCGGATTCTTTGCTTGATACAAAATGGAAAAATTTAGGGGGAATCGCAGGATTAGCCCAAGCTTGTAACTCACCTCATCTCCTTAAATATGAAGATATTATAAGTGCTCTCGTTATTATAGACAGTCCCGATAATATGGATTTGCAATTTGAAATATTGCAAATTTATTCTCAAGAAAAAATTAATGCATACAAAAAACAAGTAAATAATCTTGGCTGCGATGAAATTAATGCCAGATTCAAAAATCAACAAATATTCAAATTCAAAATTATCGATAATAATACTATTGTTGATATAAACGGAAAAACTATTAAACTCAAAAGAAAAATCGGCGCTAAAGCCGGCTTCGATAAAATTAATTCATCTCAAAATGATAAAAATAAAATTTTCTTCCCACAAACAAACAAAACTAAAATCTTAAATAATAATTCATCGCAAAATAATTTACATACTCAAAATAAAAATACTTTTCCTGCTGTTAGAAAAATTACTAAAGATTTTAATGAGCCTTTATAAAAAATTTTTAATCGCTTTTAATGCCGTATATTGTATTGTATCTGGATAATTCTTGCTCGTATTCTTCAACTGTTAATCCGTGTTCGGCCGCCTTTTTCCTTAAACTTAAATCTTCAGATTTCAACCTTTCTTCTTGCGTTAATTTATCATAAGAAACATTAGTTAACCTTGAACTACTTTTTAAAAATTCTATTATAGCATAAGGGTCTTGCCTTGTTGCTGATAAAACATCTGCCGGAATATCTCGCCCTATCTTCTTTAAATTATCAATAATGTTCTGTGCATATTCGGGCGTTACTAAATTACCTTTATGCTTTTTATATTCTGCACTTTGAGAAATATTTGAAAATATTATCAAAAATAAGCAAAAAAAACTCACATTTAAGGACTTTTTCATTTCTTTTCCTCCGAAAAATTAATTCTCTTATCTTGTATCAAGAATTCTTAAAGAATTGCTTAAAATATTTTCTGTTGAAAGCCCAGTTTCCGATTCTATCTTTGTTATAACTTTTTTTGCACCCATTGTTATAGGGTCAGTAGAACTTGAATTCATTATATCATTTAAACAAGCTAAAATCTTAGCTTTTAATCTCATCGGCGCATTATTTATCGCATCATCTACAGATGTCGGAATTTGGTAGCCGACTGCCCTTAAATGATTTGTCATTACTAATAAATTATGCTTGTTAATTTCCGGCGCTAAACGCTTTTGCCCTTGAGCTTTGGTATACGTAGTTACCTCCCCTATATAATCTAAGCCTTCGTAAAAATCACCGGTGTTATAAGGGTTAGACCACGGATCGCTCCTTAGCTCTCCTCTATCTGCGACTTTTATCTCTGAAGTTGTCTTTGAAGATATGCCTGCTGTTTTAATTTCTTTTGCTTCATTTACTTTTGCAGCTTGAATATTGCTTATTTGCGAATCTTCTTTAGTTGATGAAAAATTTTCTGCATTTGAATAATATAATATATTGTCTTCATTCCAAGGATTCGTAGGCAAAGAAGTGCCCTGAAAATAAGAATCAGCATAAACAACTCTTATAAAGCTAAAAAAACTGAAAATTATAATAAAAATTTTTAACATATTTTCCCCATCATATTTACCCTATTCTTGATAGCTTAACATATTTTGGACAAAAAGTCAAATGGCTTATTAAAATTAATTTTATTTTAAAACAGCCCTAAAAGCTGCTTTAATTATTGAATCTTTTTTTATGATTTCTAGTAGACACACTAATCCCTACTAAAAGACTTAGAGCATATAACATAAAATTTATATGAAGTCAAGGCAAGTCGAACATAAAGAGAACGCTATTATTATTTTTTGAAAATTACATACCTTTGGCGATGTCTATTAAGCGGTCAACCTCTTTTTTTACAACATTTTCTACTATTCCGGGCAGGTTCTCATCAAGCCAGCTTTTTAACATCGGGCGCATAACTTCTCTGGTTATTTCTTCTAAGGTAATATTTTTTTGCCCTAGCGATAAATTTTTATCAGTTGAAATCTTTTTGGTAATATCTGCTAAGGCACAAGCCGATATTTGCGCTACTTTTGGGGCGATTAAATCGCTGTTTAATACGACTTCTTCTTTCAAGTCTAAAACCGATGAATTTTGTACTTTCTTTGGAATAACTTTGGGCTCAGGCTTAAATATCGGGGTAGCTGGAGGAGGCCTAATAGGTTCAGGTGTCGGCAGCGGAGCAGTGTTTATAGCAGAAATAACTTCGGTATCAGAATCCGAATCTGCGTCTAATCCAAATGATGCAAAATCTAAATCTTCATTCAAATCTTTTGCCGGAGCTCTTTCTTCTTGTTCTTGCTCTATTTCTTCTTCGATGTTTGGAGATATGTCATCTTCAGATAAAATCTGCTTTATTGAAGATAAAATATCTTCCATTGAAGGTTCTTGTTCTAATTCTTTTTGATTTTCCATTATTCTATTATATTCCCCAATAATAACCCTGTTTTAAACTCCTGTTTTTATAATTTATTACTGCGTATTACAAATTGCAATTTTTATAACAACTTATCCCCATTATCAAGTTTGTTTTTAATTTACTGATGTGTCAAGCCACTTCCATTTGGTGTTTTTATAATGCTCTAT
>CAYWTE010000068.1:0-1589 GCA_964461145.1 uncultured Lactobacillales bacterium
TTTGCCGTTCCTAAGTCTATTGCTATATCAGCAGAAAGCCAGCCTATTAAATTAGATAACATTATTATTTTCCCTTACTCGATTCGATGGATTAAAAATTAAACTCATACCTTATTGTTTATTAAAGCTTATCTCTATATTTTGCAACATAAAAGAATCGGCTTTTTCTTGATTATCAACAATTAAATCCGCAGAGAATTGATTGCGAAACCACGTTAACTGTTTTTTTACATAATTTCTGGTAGCACGGCAAGCATTTTCTTTAGCTTGTTCTAAGGTTATTTTGCCGTTTAAAAATTCTTTAAATTGAGCAACACCGATAGCCTTATTTATGGGGCAATTTTCATTATAATTTTTGCGCATTAAATTTTGAACTTCATCAATGCAGCCTAATTTTATCATTTTTCCCAGACGTTTTTCACAATTTTGATATATTTTTTCTCGAGGAGGATTAATAAAAATCTTATAAACATTATGACCTTCAAGAGGAGATAAGGTTTGTTTTTGCCAATCAAAAATGCTTTTCCCCGTAAATTCAAGAACATTATAAGCCCTAACGATTCTCTGTTTATCAAGGGGCTTTAGGATTTTAGCATTTTCATCTGTTTTAATAAGCTCGGTATATAAAAAATCTAATCCTTTATTTTTAAGTATATTTTCAGTTTCTTCAAAAATTTCTTTAGGCAAGGGAGGGATTTGAGCGATGCCGTTAGTTAAAGATTTTATATACATACCCGTACCGCCTACAATAATAGGAATTTGATTATTATCAAAGGCGTTTAGGATTTCTTTTAACGCTAATTCTTGCCATAATCCTGCAGAGCATATTTTATCCCCCGGCAAAAATCCATATAAAGCATGAGAGATTTTTTGCATATCTTCATCACTTGGCCGAGCGGTTAATATTTGTAAGTCATAATAAACTTGCTCAGAATCGGCATTAACGATTAAGCCATTGTTTCCTTTAGCTAATTTTAAGGCAAAATCAGATTTACCAGATGCAGTAGCACCGGCGATAATAATAATTGATTTTTGTTTTTGTTTCATATATCCCTTATTAAACACTTCTAATTTATTTTGCAAGAATTCTAAGAGGTTACGATGATAAATAATGACAGTATAGTTTTTCCTTTTAAAGCGATAAGACCGATAAAAGATTATGCGGGCAAAGTTATAGCTCCTCCGTATGATGTTTTAGATGCTAAAGAGGCTAAAGAAAAAGCGATAGGCAATCCTTACTCTTTCTTGCACATATCTAAAGCAGAGATAGATTTAAAAGATGATATTTCCCCTTATGCTACCGAAGTTTATAAAAAGGCGGCTCAAAATTTTAATGATTTAATCAAAAAAGGTATTTTAATTAAAGAAAACAAACCTTGCTATTACATTTATCGGATAATTTATAATTTTAAGGTTATAACAGGCATAGCATTAGGGGCATCTTGCAAAGCTTATGATGAAAATAAGATAAAAAAACACGAGCTTACAAGGGTTGAAAAAGAAGACGATAGAGTAAAGCAAATAAAGGCCGTTAGAGCGCAAACAGGTCTTGTTATGCTAATTTATCCTGATATAAAAAAAATTGCTGA
>CAYWTE010000068.1:1599-6617 GCA_964461145.1 uncultured Lactobacillales bacterium
TCTTTTTAAGAAGGGGAAACTTCCTACTGTTATATATGATGTTTTTGGGGAGAATAATACTAAGCATCAAATTTGGATTATAAAAGAAGATGAAGACATAAATTTAATCACAAAAGAATTTAACCTTCTTGGTAAGTTTTATATTGCGGACGGTCATCATCGTTCAGCAGCGGCCTCAAGAATATCTAAAGAGGAAACTCTTAATCAAGCAGCAGGTAAGATGCTGGCAGTAGCTTTCCCTTCCTCACAAATGCAGATAATGGATTATAACCGAGTTATTAAAGATTTAAACGGCTTAAGCGAATCAGAATTTATAAAAAAGCTTGAGCAAGAATTTACGCTAACAAAAAAAGATAGTGCCTATAAGCCGCAAAAAAGCAAAGAATTTTCAATGTATTTAAATGATAAATGGTATAAATTATCCTTAAAAGAACCATTTTTTTCAAAAATAGCCACAGAAAATTTAGACGTTTCGATTTTAACAGAAAAGATATTAAATCCTATTTTGAATGTAAGTGATTTACGCAAATCGAATCGCATTAATTTTATTGGTGGGATAAGAGGGTTAGGCGAGCTTGAAAAATTAGTTGATACGAAAGAATATAAAGTAGCATTTGCGCTTTATCCGACAACGGTTCAAAATTTGATAGACGTAGCAGAAGCAGGGGAGATTATGCCCCCTAAATCAACGTGGTTTGAACCGAAATTATCTGATGGATTACTTTCTAACCCGATAGATTGATTAAAGAGGGAAGGAAGAAAGAAAAAAAATTAAAACTCTTCAATATTTATATAATTTCTAGCTGTTTTATATAATATTTCCTGAGGATTTTTTCTTTCTTCATCTTTAAAATAATCTTTAGAGATTTTCATCATAACTTTACAAAGAGGAGATAATACTTTTATAAAGCATTTAGAAGCCCTTTCTTTTTGTAGCTCTTTTCTTGTCATATGCCAAGTAGAGCCTAATATAGGAATAAATTCAACATCTACCATACCTTTTTCAGAACTCAAACTTAACTTCATATCTTTATAAGGATGCAGATGCTTTTTTGGCTCTCCGTTTTCATCAAAATCTATAGAAAAGATTCGAAAACGCCAAGAATTATCCATTAGCAAATAAATCATCTCATAAAGCCCGAGATTATCATTAGAGATTATCTCATCAGCTGCAAACATCCAAAAACGAGGATTCGCCACAGCTTTAATACAAACGCTCACATCAGTTACTTCTAAAGAGGTAAAATCTTTGACTAACATATTTTTCACTGGCCTTAAGTATCATAAAAAAACACTATTAATGATATATTCAGCTTAAATGTGAATTATAAAAATAGTATTTTAAAAATAATACTTTACACTTTTTATTCGCATATTTATCGTTATTTGTCAAAATATTTTTATGATAAAAAAAATATTTAAGTCATTGACTCTGTTTTGTGCGAGTATTATAAAAACGTTTTTCACATTAAAACAGGATATTAATCAAGGGAAATCATATTATGAAAGAAGATTTTATCATAGAGATAGTTGCGGACTACGGCGGGAAAACAGGTTCAAATGATTTAGCCTTTTCTGAAGTAAAAAACCGAGTTTATAAATATTTTGATAAAAATGACCTAAATATAAAGGATATCAACACAATTTCTACCAATTCCTTTAACACAATAGAAACAGGTTTTATGGTAGCGCAAATGGCAAGAGGTACGACTTTCCCAAAAAGACATCACGTTATATATCACAATTGCGCACCGAGAAAAGATGATATTGCAGCCAGAAAGGATAATGCAGGTGAATTTTTAGCAGCATCTTTACTTGATGACGGCACATTAATAATTGGGCCATATTCAGGTTACAGCTTTTCTTTTATAAAAGATTTTGCAAAAGTTTACAAAGTTAATTGTGATAATAAAGGCTCTCAGTTTCGTTCAAGGGACGTATTCCCAAAATATGTAGCCGGAGTCGCAAAATGGGTTCACGAAAATCAAAATAAAGAATATCGTAAAGATTTATTAAAAGATTGCCCGTTGGTCGGAGAAGAAATAATAGATGTTCCGGATATCAATGGCAACAGGATAGTTTACATTGATGGTTACGGCAACATAAAAACAACTATTAACATCGGCGAAGATTGCTTGCAAAAGAAAAAACTTCATATAAGCATAAAAGGCTTAACCACGATAGCCCATTGTGGTGAAGGAATATTTAGCGTTCCTGATGGCGAATTTGTTATTGCTCCGGGCAGTTCCGGCTGGCCTTTAGAAGACGGCACACAAAGAGTATTTACAGAAATATCTTTAAGAGGCGGCAGTGCAGCAAGACACTTTGATTACCCGAGACCAGGCAAAATGATTAACATTTCCAATCAAGGAGATATTAAAAGTTTTGAAGAATAATTAGAATTATTTTTTCTTTTAAAAACAAAGGGTTCAAGCAATTAATTTTTGCAAGAACTCTTTTGTTTTAAATGGCACAAGGTCATTGGGTTTTTCGCCGTTACCGATATAGTAAATCGGCAAATTATAATTTTCTGCCAAAGGAATAATCGCCCCTGCTTTTGCAGTGCCGTCCATTTTTGTTATAATCAATCCGGTAAGATTTAAGGCTTTATCGAATTCTTTAACTTGAGAATGGGCGTTTTGCCCCACTGTTGCATCTAAAACGAGGATTTTTTCATAAGGAGCTTTTGGGATAATTTTACCTGCGACTCTGATAATTTTTTCAAGCTCAGCCATAAGCCCTTCTTTATTTTGCAGCCTTCCGGCAGTATCGATTAAAACTATATCAAAATTTTCCTCATTTGCTTTTTTAAGAGCATCAAAAACTAATCCTGAAGGCTCAGCTTTTTCTCTTTTTGCTAAAAAAGCTCCTGAGCGTTTAGCCCAAACTTCAAGCTGCTCGGTAGCTGCAGCCCTAAAAGTATCGCCGGCAATCAGCATAATTTTTTTATTCATCAAAGATAATTGATAAGCGATTTTACCGATAGTTGTAGTTTTGCCCGAACCGTTAACGCCGGCAAAAAGAATCACCATTGGTTTTTTTTGCTCAAAATCTAATTTTTTTTCAGCATTTTCAAGAGTAAGAGAAAGCTCGGATTTTAAGAAGCTTTTAAGTTCCTCTAAAGATATTTCTTTTCCCCCTTTTTGATTTTTCATTTTACCTATTAATTCGGCAGTTTTAGCTACGCCGATATCAGAAGATATCAAAGTATCTTCGAGCATTTGCAAAGTTTGTTCATCTATCTTTTTTTGAGTAAAAAAAGCCGCTATTTTAGAACCGATTGACATATTACCCTCTCATATTTTTTAGCTATATTATAAAAAAAAATAACATATTAAAAGAAAAAACTTGCAAAGGTTAAAATTTTAATGTATATTTAATTTATTAGTTAATTTTGTCTAGAAAGGGTGAACATAATGTGTAAATTTACTACGCATTTTATTTATAAAAGCAAGCCAAGCTTTGCTTCGTTCAATTCTTTTTCATCAGGTTCTTTCTCACTACTACTTCTAAATCTACTATGCCTCTAATGGGGCGTTTCTAATTATTTTTCAGTTTATAACTGATTAGCGTCTCTAACTAAAGTTGAGTTTTCTCGATAAGTTAGGCGCATTTAAAAATTTTATTAAACAATTTAGTTAAAAAAATAAAAACAGATTTAGGAGATTAAAAAAATGAAAGATACAATGTACAACCACATCTACAACATAAGCCCGTTTATTGCTCCGTGCGGAGAAGAAATTGCAAACACCGCCAAAGATAATAATAGAGAGCCAATAATTTATGAAGGTTATGTTGTAGGTTATCAGCCAAAAGATAATAATCCAAAAGATTATATCATTGCCACAGGTGAGCGTTTCAGTATAAACCCTAAAACAGGCGAGCGGGAGAATGAACAAATAACATCTCATAAAATTCCTAAAAGAATTATAGAAGAAAGAGAAAATAGAGTTAGATAAGGCAGAATATAACTCAATAAATAAAAGGGAGATTTTATTTTTTATATCTCCCTTTTTTTGAAAATCAAAATTCTCTATCGATTTCTTTTTGCCGCAGGGTTTTTCTGTCGCCGTTAATGATAGCAGAAGCTTTGCTGATTAAATCTTTAATATCAGGGGAAACGAGCGCACAAATTCTGATTATTTCAGGAATATTTTCAGTTTCTGAAGCTTTATCAATATGTTTAATTAAGAATAATGCAAGACTATCTATTTTTTTTATCAGTTCATCTAAACCTTTTCTATAAATCACCGGAGCAATATCATAAGCCTCCATAGCCATATCTTTATTGGTAAAATTACTAAATTCAAAATGCTGTTTATAGGTAAGGGGTTTCCAATTTAAACATTCTTTATAAATATCGGGAAAATCTTGAATCATATCAACTTGCATAATAAACTCGTTATAATGATTAAGGAAGTCGGTAGCTAAAAAAGATACCGGATTAATATTAGCCAAAATTAAGGCTTTTTTTAAGTCTTGCAAATTATCATAAGATGTAAGAATATCGGTCATAATAAAAAGGATTGTTAACGATGCCGCAACAAAAAGCAACTAAATTTTTAAATAATAATAACATTTCTTATAAAAGTATAATTCCGCTTAATCCGGACGCTTCAAACAGAAGGTATTTTAGGGTTTTAAGTGCATCAGAAAATTTTATATTAATGCTTGATGACAATCTGCAAACTTTGCAAAATTTTATTAAGATTGCTGATTTTTTGTTAAAAAACGCTTTTTTTGCTCCAAAAATAATTAAAGCGGATTTAATTGAAGGTATTGCGATTTTGGAAGATTTTGGGGACAATACTTTCACGGCAGTTTTAATCCGAAACCCGCAAGCAGAAGCTGAAATTTATCAAAAAGCGACAAAAGTTTTAATTGATTTAAGCAAAGTTAAAGAGCCAAGTTTTATCCCCAAATTCACAATAGATGAATTAACCAAAAGGGCGCTGCTTTTTATTGATTATTACGCGCCTGATAAAAATTATAAACAAGAGATAGAACAAGAGTTTAAC
>CAYWTE010000069.1:0-6596 GCA_964461145.1 uncultured Lactobacillales bacterium
TCATACCCTAAATAAGCAGAAAAATATTGTTCAGGCTTGAGAATTTTGAATTGTTCATAAGGTGCAAAAAAGCAAGTAATATATTCGTCCCAAAGACCTTTTTCAACGCCGATATTGCCAAAATTAAAGTAAAAATCAGGGTTAACGTTTTTTATTTTTTGATCAAGATTATTTTTGAACAATATAGCATATTTTTTGCCTTTCAAATCTTCAAAAAGCATCATCAAATCGATATGATTTATTTTCCCGACCTTATGCCAAACGCCGTTTAGTTTATAAATGCTGACTTTTTGATCTGTAAATAATTTTGAAACCAGCCATTTTCTAAAATTAGGAGAAGAGAAGATTTCTTCCATAAGAATCATCTCGACATCTCTGGCGGTAACAGATTTAAAACTGCCTGTTTTTCTAAAAAATTCCTTCATTTTTCCTTCACATTTTAGAATCGAATTAACGTTCTTATGGATATGCATAATACATTTTTTTTCAAAATTCAAGCATTTTTTGACTAAAAAGAAAAATTTTTGGCAAAATCAGCAAAAATTAAGAAATAAAAGATTAAATCTAAGGTCTTTTGTAGAAAAAACATAAAAAATAATTACTTTTTATTAGGAATGACTTATGATGTTTCAATGATTTTTTACGATAAAAATATAGATTCTTTTGGAAAGCAGACAGCAAATTTCTGGTTAAACAATCCTGCGTGGATAAAAAAACTGATAGAAAATTCCTCAAATTTAATTTGCATTGTTCAAGAAGGCAAAATAACTTATATGAATCAAACTGGCCTTGATTTATTAAAATACTATAATTCAGAATCGCTTGAAGGCAAATTAATAACGGACATTATAGGCGAAAGATATCAAGATTTATTCAAAGGAGCCTATGAATTAAACGCTCTTTCTTCGGCTGACAAAGGCATTTGCGCCACTCTTTTAACAAAAATGGGGCAAGAAATCGATGCTGTTATAAATGTAACGGTTATAAATGATATTGATAATTTCATTGCTGTTATCGAAGCAGACGATATGACACTTTTAAAAGAAATAACCCGGCAAAAAATTACGGCTGAAAATCTTTTAAAGCGCTCGGTAATAAAAGATAAAACAACCGGACTCCCGGGGAAAGCCTTGTTTTTAGACCGCCTTAATATGGCAATAGAGCGAAGTAAAAGGACTTTTAGAGATACCAAAGGCAAAACTCACCCTCAGGTTATTTGTATGCTTTTAGAACTTGCCGACATAGAAAAAATAAAATCAATAATCGGACAAATAAACACCGATAATTTGCTCTATCAACTAGGGGCTAATTTAAAATATGCATTAAGAGGCGTAGACACAGTATCTTATTGCGAAACAGAAGGTTTTTGGATGATATTAGAAGGCATTTTATCAAAATCTGATATAGAAAGCATCGCCAGAAGAACTATTGGAATTTTATTTCAGAAATCGGGATTCAAAGACCATAGATTAGAATTAAACGGCAATATTGGCATTTCTGTTTATCCTTTTTCTGCTCAAACTTCTGCAGAATTAGAGGATATGACCTTTTTTGCATTAAACAAATCCAAAGAATTAGGCGTTAATAAATTTTTCATCAGCAAAAATGACGAAGCTTCATTATTATAAGATTATTATGCAACCAGATTTTACAGAAAATTATTTATTAAACAAAAGCATAAAGCTTTTGCAGCCTAAAAACGGTTATCGAGCAGCAATAGATTCTGTCTTTATTGCCTCTATTGTAAGAAAAAACGGAAGAATTTTAGATGTAGGCTCGGGAACTGGGGCAATTTCTTTATGCTTAAAATCACGGCTTAACCCTAAATACATTCTCGGAATAGAAAAACAAAAAGAACTTTTTGAGCTTTCCAATCAAAGTATTTTGCTTAATAATTTTAATAATATAGAATTTTTATGCGCAGATATTTATAAAAACTTTGAAAAAAGAGCAGTTATTGCCAATTCTTTTGATTGCGTAATAACCAACCCTCCCTATGAAGAAGGAGCTTTCGGCTCTCCAAAAGAATCAAAATTAACCGCTCATCACGAAAGAGAAGGAGATTTAAAATCTTGGCTTACATTTTGTTTAAAAATGTTAAAACCAAAAGGAGATTTATGCTTAATTCATAAGGCTGAGCGCTTAGATGAAATTTTACAAATATTATACGGACTTTTAGGGAAAATAGAGATTTTTCCGCTTTACTCAAAGCAAAATACTCTGGCAAAACGAGTTATTATAAGAGGTGTAAAAGGCTCAAAAGGCAAATGTACCCTTCATTCTCCATTAATAATCCACAAAGAAACGGGAGAATACACGTCTTATTCCTCAAAAATATTGCTGGATAAAAAATCATTAGAAGAAGCTGTTTATGATTAATATTTTTTTAGTATCTTTAATCTAAATTAAATGATAAAGTTAACTTTTATAAAGTAAGGAGCTGGGGAGCTTTATGAACGCGAAGAAAACCAAAGACACTGCTGATAATAAAAAAGAAATAGAAATAGCAGACTTAGAAAAAGAAGAAGAAAACACCGCTATAAAAACAGAAACTGAAACTTCAGAAGTTTTTGCCTTGCCTGAAAAAATTGAAGTTCCTGCAATTGAAACCAGCCCTGAAGAAGAAACTTTTTCTCAAGATTTTGAAACACCTTCTTTATCAAGCATTCCTGAAAAAGAATTTGAAACTCTTATCTCGTCTTCTTCCTCAGAAGATACTTTGTCGGAAAACACTTTATCAGAAACAACTTTAGGAGAATTACCTGAAGACCGAACATACAGTAATTTATTAAATTTAGGTTCTTTTGACTTATTAAATTTATTTATCAGATTAGGCATATCATTATCCTCAGAAAAAGATTTAGATGTCTTGCTTGAAAAAATATTAGATGAAGCAATACAAATTTCAAATTGTGACGGCGGCACCTTTTATTTAACAACAGAAAACAATAAAGTAATTTTTTCCATAGTAAAAAATATTCCCTTAAATATTCATATGGGAGGGACTTCTGATGAGGCTGTCAAGTTTTCGCCTTTAACCATTTATGATGAGATTTCAAAAGAACCTAATCATAACAATGTTGTAACGCATTCTGTAATTACCGGAGAAATAATTAACATTGCTGATGTTTACAATTCACACATTTATAATTTTTCAGGAATTTTTAAATTTGATGAAGAAATGAATTATAAAACAGTATCAATGTTAACCTTGCCGATGAAAGACCATTTAGGTGAAGTTAACGCTGTTTTACAACTAATCAACGCAAAAGATAAGAACGGCAATTTCAAGCCTTTTGATGTTCATTTAGAAAAATTGATGCAAGCTTTAGCAGGCATAGCATCAATGACAATAAACCGGAATTTATTAATTTTAGCCCACCGTCAAATGATGGAAGCTTTTATAGAAGTAATCGCCCGTGCAATTGATGACAAATCGCCATATACTGGTGCACATTGCCAAAGGGTACCGGTTATAACGAGAATGTTAGCAGCAGCAGCAGACGAAGCGACGGGGGGTCCTTTTAGTTCGTTTAAGCTGTCAGAAACGGATTGGTATGCCCTTCATTTAGCTTCTTGGATGCACGATTGCGGCAAAATAACCACACCGGATTACTTAGTAGATAAAGCAACTAAATTAGAAACGGTCTACAATCGAATTCACGAGATAAGAGCTAAATTTGAAATTTTAATTCGAGATGCAAAAATAAATTACTTGCAAAAACGCTTAAAAAATGAAGGTAATGTTAAAGAATTAACAGATGAGTACTTGGCCATAACAAAACAATTAGAAAAAGATTTTAGCTTCATCGCCAAACTAAACATTGGAGACAAGCTTGTAACGGCAGAAGATATAAAAGAATTAAATCGCATTGCCGGTTATAAATATGTAAGACATTTTGATAGATTAGCTGGTCTTTCTTGGCAAGAAATTGACCGCACTATACATAATCCGCCAAGCAAAGCTCCTGCGGTTGAAAATCTTCTTCAAGATGCGCCTGATCAGTTTTTCGGGGAATTTAATCGCGGAGAGCTGCATAATTTAAGCATAAAGAAAGGTACTTTAACGGACGAAGAATATAGGAAAATTCAAGATCACGTTAAATTAACCATAGATATTTTAGAATCGCTGCCTTTCCCTAAAGATATTAAAAACGTAACAGAGTATGCCGGTGCTCACCACGAAAGGGTTGACGGCAAAGGTTATCCTAAAGGTTTAACAAAAGAAGAAATGTCAATTCCTGCAAGAATAATGGCTATATCTGACATTTACGAAGCATTAACGGCTCACGATAGACCTTATAAATTACCGAAAAAATTATCTGAAGTTTTATCTATAATGTATGATATGAAAAAAAGCGGTCATATTGATGCCGAATTATTTGATTTATTTTTAACTTCTGGCGTTTACAAAGATTATGCAGATATTTACATTTCTCCTGACCAATTAGATAATATAAACATAGAAGATTATTTAAATTAGCTCTTAATTAATTTTAATTGAGCTTTTTTTCTCAAACACAAATTCATAGGCAAAAAATTTAAATATCATAATCAGCCCGACAGAAATAACTTGCGCCGAAAAGTAATCTTTTAAGATAAATAATCCATAAAAATTAATATCCGGAACAATTATTAATGCCAAAACATAAACATAATAATTCATCGCCCTTAAAGCTACTCCGGCAACAACGAATTTAAGGAATAAAAAACTGTTTTTAAGCTCTGTTTGATATACATAATATTTATTAATAAAAAACCCGATAACAAAATCAATAACCAGAGCAAAAAAATAAGCATCTTTTTCAGTTAAACTCATTTTTTTTATAAATAAATAAGTTGTTGTAAAAGAAATCACCCGCATAAAAACGCCGCTTAAAATAAAGCGCAAGACTTTAATTTTTATTTTATGAAATAAATTTTTCATTATTTTATTTCTTTAGCGATGATTTTAGGCGTTCTTTTAATAAGCCAAACGACCCCCAAAATATCAAAAACACCAACCAGCAACCTATCCCAAAAACCGTAGTTAGAAAGGCCTTTAGCCCTTTTTCTGTGAGAAACAGGAACAGAAATAACTTTTCCGTTTAAGCTAATGGTCATAGCAGGAAGAAACCTGTGAATATGGTCAAAATAAGGCATACTAAGGAATAATTCTTTAGAAAAAACCTTAATTCCGCAGCCTGTATCAGGCGTATTATCTTTAAGAAGCTTAGATCTTATAAAATTAGCAGCAATAGAGGTTAATTTTTTAATTTTAGTATCTTGCCTTTTTTTCCGCCAACCTGCAATAAGCGTAAAATCATTTTTTTCTTTTAAGAATTTTTCAATCATTTTTGGCAAATCAGCAGGATTATTTTGCCCATCACCATCAAGCATACAAATTATTTGCGCTGAAGCGTTTAATACGCCGGTTTTAATCGCAGCAGATTGCCCGTAACTTTTATCGTGATTAATAATTTTAAGATTTTTTATGGTTTTTTTAGCTTTTTTAAGCTCATCTAAAGTTTTATCTGAAGAGCCGTCATTAACATAAATTAATTCCAAATCATAATCTTTTTGTAAGGCTTGTTCTGCTTCTTTTATCAAAGGAAGAATGTTTCCCTGTTCATTTTTAACAGGAATGATGAGAGATATTTTAGTTTTGTTTGCCATTTTTTAATATTACTCCTAATATTATGTATATAGACTTAAGAGGAAAAAAATGAAAGTACTAATTGCTGATGATCACGAGCTTTTTTTAAAAGGCCTTAGTTTTATTCTTGAGGACTTAGATGAATCGCTTCAAATAATTTTAGCAAAAGACTATTTTGAGCTATTATCCAAAGCAAAAACAGATACATTTGATTTAATTTTAACCGATCTTAATATGCCTGGACAACCTTGGGAAATTGGCTTGCTTAAACTTTATGAGATAACTTTTAACTACAAAACGCCAATAATAGTCTTATCAGCCGTATATGATAAAGATTCGATTTATAAAGCCTTAAATATTGGAATAAAAGGATTCATTTCCAAAACCTCATCAAATGAAGTTATTTTAGATGCGATAAAAATCGTATTACAAGGGGATATTTACATACCGCAAGAAATAATAAAAGAAAATATAACAGCCTTTGCTGCGGTAATGAATATTAATCATAAATCAATAGAAACCCTAACAAAAAGACAAAATGAAGTGCTAAAATTAATTTCACAAGGCAAATGCAATCAAGAAATAGCAAAAGAAATGGGCCTATCACTTGGAACAGTTAAACTTCACCTAAATGCCATATTTAAGGCTTTAGAAGTATCAAACCGTACTGAAGCGATAATAAAAGCCGCCAAAATTGGTTTTTAATTAATTTTCTTGTTAAAATTAAAAAAATATTCATAATTATAAGTAATAATTATTGAAATTAAAATCCATCTTTTTAAGGTAAAAATGAAAAAATTAAAATTAAAATCAAAAACAGCAAAAAAGCTAAAAGGAGAAGTTATAATTCCTGGCGATAAATCCATTTCGCATCGAGCATTAATAATCAGCTCTTTAGCACAAGGTAAATCAAAAATCAAAGGAATCTTGCGCGCTGATGACGTAAAGAACACAGCAATAT
>CAYWTE010000070.1:0-4209 GCA_964461145.1 uncultured Lactobacillales bacterium
GTTGAACCGGCAAAACTTAATGATGCCATTATGAATTGTATAATAATGCCTATGAAAAGCCCTATGGTTATCTCTTTGATTATTACTAATAAAAAATCAGACGGATTAGGTGAAAGCTGAGGCAAGACCCCTTCTAAAACAGGCGTGGCGGCAATTGCTATCATTATACCAATTAACAGTCTTATGCGCATATTTACATAGCTTGCCGCAAAACCCGGCATAAACATAAATGCCGACGTTATTCTGAATAATACTATCGCAAAATGATATGCTTGTATGGCTAATAATTTCTCTAACATACATTATTTATAGTATTATTATACTGCCTTTTGCAAGATAATGTATCTGTTATTATATAAAATTATTTTATTATCTCTATCTCATTTCCTTTAATCTTATAAGGCAGCAGGGTTAAATCTTCTTTCGCAGGACCTTGTAAAACCTTTCCTCTTTCATCAAATTTAGCATGATGACAAGGACATTCCCAACCTCCGGCATTATCAACGCTAACCACGCAGCCTTGATGCGGACAATGGCCTATTAAAACTATATAATCGTCAGCAGATTTTTTCTTTATATATATCGTTTTTCCTTCTAAATTCCCTGATTTTACCTCGCCTTCTTTCATTTTAGAGATATCCATTTTCAATTTCTCCTCTGCCATTGCTTTTTTAGAATTTTTGAATAAAAAAGGAATGCTTAACGTTAATGAAAATACTGATAATAAAAATTTACGACGATTCATCATTTTATACCCTCCATTTTATAAAATTTAATTACCCAATAAACCTTTTAAAACGCCTTTCGTATCTTTTAAATTGCCTTCTACTTCTTCTATTTTAGACTTTAGACCTTCCATATTTATAATATTTGCGCTAACTACGCTTTTAACTGCGTTTTCTATTATAGATTGAAAAACTTTTGCCCCAATTTCAGCCCCGCTTAAGCCCCCTTCATTCTTACCTAAATTATTAAGTTTTATGCTTGGAAGAGATACTTGCGTTACTTTGCCTTCCAAAAATGGAGTGCTTAAATTAATCTTCCCTCCAGAAACGATTAATTCTTTTATAATCATTTTTTTCTCTTTGCCTGTTTCTTGTGGAGCTTCTTCTTTAAGGTCTTCTTTTGAGCCGATTTTTTCTTTTATTTTTGAAGAAAACTCGTTAATATTATTGCTAAGCACATTTATATTAGAACCTTTATTATCTGCAATTTCATAAGTTATTACAGGTTCTTCTATATTAATTTTATCAATAATTATTGTATCTGAAGATAAGCTTGATGTATCAATTTTTGCATATATTTTACCTAATGATATTGCCGATTCCGTCTTAAACCCTTCAGGATTTGCTACTTTAAACTGATTAAATTCCGCTTCTCCGGATTTTAATTTTAGCGATACATCAGCAAGGCTTACTTCCGTTTGCATTACTTTGCTGCCGCCGGAAATTACCGCTCTTTTAACTATAGAATCTAATGAGTTGATTAAATAAAAAATGCCTGCAAAAACGATGATTAATAAAATTATAAATATCTTGATAAATTTTTTCATGATTTTCCCCTATTTATTTGATTTTAAATTAGAATTTTAATTAAACTTATGATAAATGTAAATCGTTTTTTTATTCTCTTTATAAATAAGGCTCAAAAATTATGAATCGTTTTTATCTTGCTTTAGGCTCTAATTTAAATCCATGCTTGGAAAAATTAAAAAATGCTATAAATTTAATGCAAAAAAAAGGCATTAATGTTATTTCTTCATCGCCGATATTCAAAACTCCCGCCATTATGTTAAATGGTGCTCCTTCTAAATTTAATCTGCCTTTTTTAAACATCGTTGTTAAAGCTGAAGCTGATATTTCTCCTTTAGAACTGCTTAAAATAATTAAAGACGTTGAAACTGAAATGGGCAGAGAAATTATCCACGAAAAATGGTCGCCTAGAGTTATAGATATTGATATTATAACTTTTAATGATGAAAAAATTAATACTGATACCTTAAAAATTCCTCACCCTTTAGCTGAAGAGAGGGCTTTTGTTCTTGACCCTTTGAGCCATTTAGAACCAAGTTTGTTTTTAAACGGAAAATCCGTTCTTGAATTAACCAGAAAAAACAGATTCCATCAGCCTTTGATTATGGGAATCTTAAATATTACTCCAGATTCTTTTTCTGACGGAGGGAAATATCTTGATATCGCTCACGCAACCGAAATTATTAATTTATGGGAAAAAAATTTGGTAGATATTATTGATATCGGAGCAGAATCAACTCGTCCTAATGCTACCCCTTTAACTGAAGATGAGGAATGTGCAAGGCTTAAAAACATATTTGCTATTGTTAAAATCGAGGCTAAGCAAATTTTAAGGCCGCTTTTTAGCCTTGATACTTATCACCCTGCAACTGCTCAAATTGCTTTGGAAAACGGATTTGATATCATTAATGATGTTTCGGGGTTAACTAACCCTTTAATGATAAAATTAGCTAAATCTTCCGCTAAAACTTTCATCGCTATGCATAGCATCTCTATTCCCGTTAATAATAAAAATGCAGCTTTTAATGATGATGATGACGCTGTTCAAAATATTAAATTATGGTTAGAAACTCAATTAAAAGTATGGGAAAAAGAAGGCCTTGATTTGAATAAAATTATTTTTGATCCTGGTATCGGTTTTGGTAAAAATCCTCATCAGTCATTGCAAATATTACAGCAAATCGAAGAATTTAAATCTTATGGGCTTAGAATATTAATCGGCCATTCCAGAAAATCTTTTATGAATATTTTTACTGAGAAAGCCTTTGCTGATAGAGATTTAGAAACTTTAGCTATGTCTTTGGAAATAATGCATAAAAATATTGATATTTTAAGAGTTCATGCCCCAATTAAGCATAAACAAGCTATTATTGCTGCTTTGCATACTAAAAAACAATTCTGCTAATTATTTAAAATAAAATGCCGCGGCAGGAATTTTTGCACTACCGCGGCTTATGTTACACTATTAAAGGGAAATTAACTCCTTCCCCATTGTTAAAAAGTTTTTTTATTACCTTTTATAGGTTGGACGGGGTGTGTAACATGTGTGAAGAAGACTATGCGACTTTTTACCCAATGGCGCCCCTAAAAATTCATCGTATAATTTCTTAATCGATGGATTATTATGTGAACATCTTTGGGCTGAACCCTCATCATCTTCATATAAACCTTTAATACGCATATCCCTAATATTATCTTGTATCCCTCTCGGGTGAGGCTGATTCTTGTAAAGAGCTCTCGGCTGACCACCTCCGGCAACGCATCCTCCTCTACAAGCCATTACTTCTACAAAATGATAAGGCGGCTCTTCTCCTTTTAATCTGGCATCTCTTATTTGGTTGATAACCGTTTCAACATTGCCTAAACCGTGAGCAACGGCAACTTTTACCTTTGTGCCCTTTATATCAATTTCGGCAGTTTTAATGCCTTCTAATCCTCGGACTTCATTAAATTCAACTTTACCTAAGTTTTCTTTAGTTACAAAATAATATGCAGTTCTTAATGCTGCTTCCATAACTCCGCCGGTTGCTCCGAAAATTGTGCCGGCACCGCTGTATTCACCTAATGGACTATCAGCTTCTTCTTCTTTTAGCAAGGAAAATTCTATGCCTGATTGATTAATCATTCGACTTAATTCCCTTGTTGTTAAAGAAATATCAACATCTTGGAAGCCTGAAGAACTCATATCTTTTGAGCGATGAATCTCAAACTTCTTTGAAGTACAAGGCATTATTGATACCATTACTATTTGTGTCGGGTCAACCCCTATTTTTGAAGCATAGTAAGTTTTTGCTAACGCTCCAACCATCTCGTGAGGAGATTTGCAGCTCGAAAAATTAGGAATTATATCTGAATGAAATTTCTCCATAAAATCTACCCACGATGGGCAACAAGACGTTATTAAAGGCAATGGAGCTTTGCCTTTGGTAAATCTTTCTACAAATTCTGAGGCCTCTTCCATTATTGTTAAATCTGCCCCAAAATTCGTATCAAATACCGCTTTAAAGCCCATTCTGCGCAAAGCTGCGTATAATTTCCCAGTTAGATTTGTCCCCGGAGCATAACCAAAATCTTCCCCTATTGCTACTCTTACTGCAGGCGCAATTTGAACTATGCAATAACTCTCTTTATCCCTTAATGCTTTCCAAACTTTTTCAGTATCATCATATTCTACTAT
>CAYWTE010000070.1:4309-6501 GCA_964461145.1 uncultured Lactobacillales bacterium
GTTAAACATTCGTTCGGGTGATTACTTATTATCGCTTCTATTACTGTTCTTCTTACTTCAACTATTTCAGGGTCAGAAGTGATGACTTTCATTCCTTCCATAACAGGTGTACAGCAAGATCTTACTAAATTAGGACGATTTTCAACTTTTACAACGCATATGCCGCAAGCTGCCGTTGCATCTAAATCCGGATGATGACATAAAGTCGGTATTGCAACTTGTACTTTCCTTGCAGCTTCTAATATCGTTGTGCCTTCTGATACCTCTACTTCTTTGCCGTCTATTGTTAGTTTTACCATTTTTCTTTCCTTTATCTCTTCCGTTATTTATTTGTTTTAGCCGCACAGCTTTCGTTATTGCTCTTGTTTTCTGATATCTTATCTAAATATTCGTTTTCAAAATATTTTAAAGTCGATAAAATCGGATTTGGTGTTGTTTGACCTAATCCGCATAATGATGCTTTCTTCATTGCTGTTGCTAATCGATTTAACGTTACTAAATCTTCCTTACAGCCCTTACCATCTGCTATTTTTGTTAATAAATTTAACATTTGACGGCCGCCAACACGGCAAGGAGCACATTTGCCGCAAGATTCATCAACGGCAAACTCTAAATAAAATTTTGCTATATCTACTAAACTATCGTCATCTTGCATAACTATCATTCCGCCTGAGCCCATTATTGACCCTACCTTTTGCAATTCATCATAACATACGGGCAAATCTATCAAGCTTTCCGGAATAACTCCGCCTGAAGGCCCTCCTGTTTGAACCGCTTTAATCGTATGGCCAGGAGTTACCCCTTGCCCGATTACTTCTACTATCCGGCGAATCGTCATTCCCATTGGAACTTCAACTAACCCGCCGTAATTAACTCTTCCCGTTAACGCAAAAACTTTGGTGCCTTTTGATTTTTCCGTGCCGATTTTAGCGTATTCTTCTCCTCCCATATTAATAATCTTGGCTACGTTAGCAAAGGTTTCTACATTGTTAACCGTTGAAGGTTTTTGCCACAAACCCTTTTGTGCAGGAAATGGCGGACGAGGCCTTGGCGTGCCTCTTTTGCCTTCTATCGAATTTATTAAGGCCGTTTCTTCACCGCAAACAAATGCTCCTGCGCCTAATCTTATTTCTGCATCAAAACTAAACTCAGAGCCTAATATTTGCTGGCCTAAAAGACCGTATTTCTTTGCCTGCTTTATCGCATTTTCCATTCTCTTTACAGCTAACGGATATTCTGCTCTGATATAAAACCAGCCCTTTTGAGCTCCTTGAGCATACGCACTTATCATCATTCCTTCTAAAACGCTGTGAGGGTTGCCTTCTAACATACAAGAGTCCATATAAGCTCCCGGGTCGCCTTCATCTCCGTTGCAAATTACAAATTTTTCATCAGCTTGTGCTTTATTCCCGAATTCCCACTTTAACCCTGTTGGAAAGCCTGCACCGCCCCTACCTCTTAACCCACTCTTTTTCATTTCCTCTATAACTTGCTGCGGAGTTAATTCAAACAAGCATTTTTGAAGCGCTTTATATCCGCCTACCGCTATATAATCCTCTATCTTTTCAGGATTTATTTGCCCTAATTCTTTTAATACTATTTTCGTTTGCTGTGCAAAAAAAGGCAAATCAAGGCTTAATGTATGTTCAAGCAAAATCTCCGGAAGTGCAAAATCAGAACCTTTTGTTATTGCAGCTTTGATATGTTCGGCTACTATTAATCTGGCTATTAAAGGCTCTACTTTTTTATACATTATCGGAGCTTGACCTTTAACTTCTAATCTTACTAAAGGGCCTTCAGCACATAAACCCATACAACCCGTTGGAACAATTTCTACCAAGCCTTCTAAATCATTAGCTTTTACACCAGCTAAAAACGAATCTATTACCGATTCTACACCTGATGATTTACAGCTGGTTGAATTACAGCAAAATACTCGACATTTATAGTTTCCCCATTCTTTTTGTTTTTCTTCTATAATCTCTATAAGCCTAGCTCTTTGCTGCTCCTTAAGTGCCTTTATTTTATCTTCCATTTTATTTCTCCAAAAAAATCCCGCTTTATAAATTACTTAAATTAAATTTCTCCGCTTGACGCTTTTTCCCGCCAATCATTAAGTATGCCTCTGACTCTATCTACTTTCATCTGACCATAGGCCTTGCCGTTTATTATTACTACCGGAGCTAAACCGC
>CAYWTE010000071.1:0-6468 GCA_964461145.1 uncultured Lactobacillales bacterium
CCAGGGAGGAACCGTCGCTTTTATAGTGTGCTGTATTTGGAAATAAGAACATGAATAATATTAATAAAAGCTCGTAAGGACAACTCCTCCCGAGCATATCTAAATTTATAGCATAAAACGTAAAAAATGTTCACTACTTTTTTGTTCGAACATTTTTGTTCAAACAATTATGTAAATACAAACCAGCTTTTTATTTAATTTTTTGCTTAGTATCTAAGGCATGCGAGATAATATCTGGGTTAATATTATACTCAGACATTATTATATTTTTAGGAGGGAATAATTCTTTAGTCTTTTGTTGAAACTCTCTAGCCATTGGCTTGTCAATATCGCTCATAGTTTCAGCAATGGAAGTAAAATACCAAGCCTGCAACATCTTTCCGCGTTTAAATACCGACCATGCTTCTTCGCCTTTATCAGCGTAATCATCCGTTAAAGCCTGCACATTAAAAAGTTTATCAGCACAAACCAGCTCTTTTAATTCCTTATCTTTAGTTTGTTCTAAAGTGCGAATAGTGTGTTCCTTGCGTTCTTCCCATGACAATGACTTATCAGGTTCCGATGCACCTTCAACTAACTCAGCAACCCTACCTGCAAGTTTTTGATTATCCGGAAATACCGCTTTAATATGATCAATATTATAATCAGTATCCTCAACCACGTCATGCAGTAAACCTGCGGTTATAACTTCTTCGGAGGCATTATTCTCAATTAAAATCCCAGCCACTCCGAGCGGATGTCCGATATAAAGCTCGCCGGAACCTTTGCGTTTCTGCCCCATATGAGCAAGCATCGCAAACTCTGCTGCATTTAAGATGTCATCTGATAATTTGCCTTCATATTTTTGCTTAAACTCAGTAAGCATTTCTTTAGCTTTGATTTGCTCAGGGATAAACTCAGGATTTCTATAAGCATTAATGCCAGATGCTATACCATAAGGCTCATGTCCATAGGTTACTTCTGAGCCATCTGTATTAATAAGATTTCCACCCAGTGCCTTAATTATAGCATGACTAGCCGCAATGTCCCATTCAGCCATTCCTTGATCAGGAAGTGCCGAAGCATCTGCTTTATTCTCGGCTATTCTCATAAATTTCAGCGAGCTGGCAATCTCTTTAACCTCAGCAACTATGTTATCAGGATATTCAGGAACACGCTTATGTTTATAGCCTTCAATTACCCTGATGTTGTGCGTATCAATCGCTTGAGGTTCTAAATATTCTCTCTTGCCGTTTCGTTCTACAAAAGCAGTTTTCGTTTCTACATTACCAAGAAACAATTCAGGCTCATCTAAAGCCGGAGCATAAACCACGCCCAAAACTGGGCTCCAAGTCCCATCTTGTTGCTTTTTCATTAACGCAATATTGACAGTAAATTCAGGACTTTTTTCCTCACCCTCAATTCCACAACGGCCACGAATAAAAGATTTAGTGCCATCTAGTGCATCAATCAGCCAAAAATATTCATCATCATCTGAAAGTTCGGGAGCATTCCCTGCAGAAAAGTCTTCTTCGCCAATCCTTTTAATGCCAGGGGTAAGTTCGTCCAGCCTTCCCATAATTATTTCTTCAACCCTAGGATCGGTGTCAGTAACCGGAGAGTTATCTTTTTTGATTTTTATAACGATATCAGGATTATTATAATCAGCAAGAATTGCATCGCCTGCTACTTTAGCGATTTTAACTAAGCCTTCTTCAAGATCTTTAGTATTTATGCTTGTCATAAATATTACTCGCCACGTCCTCCTCGACCAGCATCTTTTTTCTCTCTCATATACCTTTGGGCGGCAGTTTCACCATAGGGATAGGTTGGTGTTGGCCCGCCTTCTTTTTTTATTAATTCACGTCGAACCTCATCAATTTTCGCTTGTTGTTTAGATGTTGGGGGTTGCAAAAGATCCTCGTGTCTAGCCAATTGCTCTGCCGTCCATTTCTTTTTTGGTTCTTTTTCCATTAAATTTATCTTTTATATATTACTCATTACGTCCACGACCAGCTTCTCTTTTTTCTCGTATATATCTTTCGGCAGCAGTTTCATGTTTTAAACGAGTGCTTGGTCCGCCTTGTTTCGCCATACTTCTTAAGCGATCTTCATTAATCATAATAATATCTTCTTCTGTAAGATTTGCCTCAATATCTGATATTTTCTTTAATATTTTACCCATTATATCCTCTTAATCATTATCTACAGTCACGATGTTTTAATTGAGTATAAAATATAATTTTATCATTGTCTAGCTGTTTTTTGTCTAGCTCTTCTTGGTAAACAATATTAATCCCTGCATCTTTTAATGGTTTTAGATATTCATCAATACTTTGTGCTTTTGAGAAATCATAAAGTTCATTAGCATTTTTAGCATTCTCATTGATACACACATTTAAAATATACTTTTCTAATTTCTCTCTATCCTTAATGATAGCTTTTTTCTCTGATAAATTAACTTCAAAAATAAGTGTAGGTTCTTTGTCTTTATCTTGAGGTGAAATGTATTCATTATTATCTCTAATTTCAATTTTCATATCTTCCCCAGCATTATCCGCGATTATTTGTGGGAGAGCTATAGCAACACCTTTGTGCATTGATAACAGAGCTTTAGTATCAACATAACGACCTGTTTTATCGCCTCTTTCTTTCGATGCTTTTATTGCCGCTTCAACATCTCTTGCGACCCCAATAATAAAAGCTTCCCCTCCATTTGCTAAAGCTAAATCTATTTTATTCTGAGCTGGATAAACTTGGTCGACCATTGTATGCGGACAAATACCGTCATCTTTAAGTTTAACTAATCTTTTATATACTTTTTCGTGAATCATAGCCGATTCATCGTGGGTTAAACCTGAAAAGTCCTCGGGATTAATCGAGTTTTCATCGATCAATAAAGAGCGATAATAATCTGTGTTAATTTTAGCAAAGTCTCTACAATCAAAACCTGCTGCTGTGGCTAATTTTCTAAATATTGGCATAGAAGTACTTTTGCCCGATGCCGCTCCGCCACACATCATAAAGCCAAATCTATCTTCTGGGGCTGGCACTTGTATTGCTTCAATCTCGCCTGTTTGAACGGCTCTAGTTAGAGTTTTATTGACTATCATTGCCGTTCTTTTTGAAACTTCTTGATTAAATATTTCATCTTGAACTAGGGCGATAATAGCATCTTTTTCATCTGTACCATCTTTATAACTTGGCTTGTAATCACCCGATTTAATACGAGATTGTACCAAATCCCACGCTTGCCTGACTTTATCAGCATAAGGCATATTTGCAATTTCTTCCCCATTATCAATCGCTTTAACGGCATTGGCAACTTGATTATAAAGCTCGCCATTCCTCCAAGTTTCCATATCTTTAGCCATCATATGCGTTTCAAAGCGGATTTGCTTATAAAAATGGCTCACTAAAACCCGCATTTCTTCTTCATTTTTAGTGCGTATTTTGGTTGAAATGCCGACAATAGTTTCGTGCAGAGCCAGCCTTTCTGGTTTAAAAGAAGCTACCCATTTAAAATCTTTCCCGCTAGCCTCTTTTAATTCTTGCAATTCATCAAGTCCTCTGTAAGCGTGAACGCTATTATAAACCGTATGTCTTGAGGTTGCTGTTTTTTCTGGGTCGTTAATGACTGGAAATTCAAAGATTACTTCAGATTCCTGCTTTAGAGCAGTATTGCCTTTAATATCATTACTCATAATCCACCACCTAATTTATAAACCTAATAAAGAATGCAGGCTTATTGTTTCCCCATTAAATTACGTTTCCCCCGAAAAGTAACATTTAGACAATATCTCATATAAATAGACAAATGTCAATAATTATTTAATAAATAGTTAATTTTTGGCTAAAGTGGTGTTTCCACTAGAAAGCAAAATCAACTATTCAACATACCTGCTATTTTTGCCAAAGCTAAATTATAAATCTCCCATAACCTTGTCCTGCCGTATCCAAAACAATATGTTAGCTCTTTCCATTGTTTACCCTCCGCTCTAGCCCAAACAAGCTTGGTTTCTTCAGCATCTAGAACTCTAATCCATTCAAAAATAACTCGTTCCATTCTGCTTATCTCGATGGCATTTGGCAGAATAACCTTTTTTCTTGGCTCTCCAGTTAGCATCTCGTAGAAATCTAACAAGATTGGCGGCCAAGTATTGTGGTATCCTTGAACCTTAACAGGAGGCAACCTTTTCATCACTTCTGCTGCAAATCTAAATTCAGCTGCAACTGCTTTCATCGTCCAAACTTTATCTCTCATTATTTTGCCTCCTGAAAACAGTGGGTCAAATTATTTTTTCCAGCTAACCTATCAGGGATATATATAAATATATATCCCTGTAATATAGAGTATCTGCGGTGTCCCGCTGTCCCACTCAAGCAGAGTGCGGGGTTCAGGGTGGGACAAGCCCTTGACCCAGTGACTGGTTGACCCACTGATTTATTTAACGCCAGCCCTTGTTTTATAAGGCTTTGGCAGTGGGACAGAGCTTTTGTCCCACTAAACCTTTGACCCACTAATGACCCACTGTTATTTTCCACGATTTTCTCCTTACTGATTTACACTTAAAATTCCTTGTGAATTGAACAAATTATCGACCTTTTTAACGATTAAGATTTCTCTCTCGACTAACTGACTAATTTGCCGACGAATAGTTCTTGCACTCTTAAGACCTTCCTTATTCTCGAAATAATCCGAAAACTTCCGCTCCGAATAAACCCGACCTTCCTCAGTTTCAGAAATAATCAGATTAATGATTGACTGCTCATCAGAAGTTAGTCTATCGCCCGCCGTTTCATCAATTAACCTGAAGGCTCCTTTATCCCACTTGAGCTTAATTTCCGCCCCGACAGAGCAATAGTTAGCCTTCTTGCGGGAAAGCGTCCTGATGCCGTCCTCGTTGGATAAATAAAGCCTTGAGCGAACGGTATTATGCCATGCCGTAGATCCTCCATTGCCCGAGCCATTCGATAAGCCGGCTGCCGAAGGATGAGCACAGAGTAAAACTCCGCAGTTAGCTTCCCGCGCTATTTTACCTAACGCTCCTTGAATAAACTGGCGAACCTGCGTTCTTGAATTTTCATTGCCTTCAAACAAATCTGCCGCCGTATCCAAAACCACCAGCGCGGGTTTTTGTTCTTTGATTAATGAAAACAGGTCGTCGAAAAACTGTGTCCCCACGCCGCGCTCGCTATCAAAGGACATCAAGCTGTTATTCTTCCCAAGCCGTGAAATTAAGCCCATAGCCGACAGGTCGCTCATATCGATATTAAATGCCCTGTTAATGGCATTTTGCCTGCGCCACAGCTCATTCTCATCATCTTCGCAAAAAATCCCAATTGTCCTTTGAGGTGCAGGCTGCTTTGAGATAAACTTCGCCCCAACGCTAATAGCCGTCATAATCTGTTGAGCCAAGAGCGACTTACCCACGCCGCCATCGCCATAAAGAGCCGAAACATAGCCTCTGGGTACCCAGTCCTGAATTATCCATTCCCGCGCAGGAGGCTCGCCCTTCCAAGCGACAGGATTAATTGCTCTAAGCTGATTGGAAGCAACCGGCTCGACATAAGAGCAGGTTTCTAGGAATGACTTAATATCCGAGCAATCCGCCGCATCCCACTTGCTAGGCGTATCTTTTGGAATATCTATAATTCTGATACTTTTAGCTTTATCTTTAAGATGATGGTATAGCTTCTCAGCATAGCGTTTACCTATCGCATCATTATCCGGCCATAGAGTTATGTCCTTGCCGGATAGTGGCGTGAAATCCGTTTTATCCAGCGGCGTATTAGCCCCGCCCATAGCGGTCGTTGCATTATAACCGGTCTTTATCAGGGCATCAGCCGACTTTTCGCCCTCAGCTATTATAACGGAACTTGAGTGAATAATAGAGGGGAGATTATAAAGAGGTCGCACTTCCGGCATTCCTTTAGAGCCGTCTTTTAGCCTTGGAATAAAGTATTTGCCTTGGTTGGTATCAACCCGCTGGATAGTGCAAATTAATTCCCCTCGCTCATCCGTATAAGTCCATTTGTTGATAGCAGGGCGAGGGCTTGCTCTAATACCAAGCCAAGCCTCAATATCTTTTATAGCTTCTGATATGCTTAAGTTTTTAACTTCAGCCCAGAGCTTAAAGATATTCCCGCCGGTATCCATTGCAAAGTCGTGCCATAACCCTTTTTTCTCACCGATAAGCTCAATGACTAAGCTGTCGCCGGCATCGCCCCTGATATTCCCGACATAAAACTTCCGCCCTCGCATCACGCCATTGGGCAAGAGATACCTCAAAACCTCCGGCAAGCGTTCTTTCAACTTTGCTTCTATGTCAAATACCCTGCCCATAGACCGCCGCTAATTCATATGTTTTCTGGTTTCGATGATCGTCTTAACCCAAAGCATTGCTGAAACATTTTGCTTAGCTTCAATTTCAAGCAAGCGAACCGTTTGCTCTAAATCTTTAATGGGAGTTGTCATTAACGTCTCCA
>CAYWTE010000072.1:0-6461 GCA_964461145.1 uncultured Lactobacillales bacterium
TTAATTTCGGTCCTTTTAAAGTGCAGCCGAAAACATAGCCGCCAATGTCCATTCCGCACACTATTCCTAATACCCAAAATGCGGCCGACATTCCTTCTGTTCCCCTTAAATATACAAAACTAACTCCAAAAATGCTTATGTATAAAAGACCTAAAAGGTGCATTAATTTTTTTTCTTTTAAATTTCCTGATAAAAATATATATAATATAAAACAACTTATAATCAATGTTATAAAGGCAAAAAATCCGCCAAAAAAATAACCGCATAATATTATTATTGAATTTAGTGCTCCTAATAAATATAATGCCGATTTCCCCCCTATTCCACTTAAAGCAGGCCATTCTTTGGACATTAATATACATAAAATAATAGTTAATAAAACTAAAGGTATTCCTCCAAAATATATGCCTAATATCGGCAGCGGAATTAAAAAAATCGATGATAATGACCTCGTTAATAACATATTTATAATCCCCCAAAACGCCTTTGTCTTTTTGCAAATTCTTCTAATGAATATTTAAAATCTTCTTCTTTAAAATCCGGCCAAAAACATTCTAAAAATACAAATTCCGTGTATGCCATCTGCCATAATAAAAAATTGCTTATCCTTTGCTCGCCGCCGGTTCTTATTAAAAGTTCCGGCTCAGGAATGCCTTTTGTATATAAATATTTAGCAAATTTTACTTCATCTATCGATTCTATTTTTAACCCTTTAAAAGCCATATCTTCAATTAACCTTTTTGCCGCACTTAATATTTCTTCCCTGCCGCTGTAACTTAATGCTAAGGTTAAAGTTAAATTGTCAAAATCTTTGGTTTCTTCTTCGATTTTTTTTATTTTTAAGATTATATCTTCAGGCAGGCGTTTTATATCCCCTATAAACCTTAAGCTTATACCTTTGGATATTAAATCTTTCGTTTCCTTATTTAAATACTGACGAAGCAAATCCATTAATGAATCTACTTCTTCTTTAGGACGTGACCAATTTTCTAATGAAAAACTATAAAGCGTTAAATATTTTATGCCGTATTTTAATGCTGCATCAATTGCCGTTTTAACGCTGTCTGCCCCTTTTTTATGCCCTAAATTGCGAGGCAAGCCTTTTGATTTTGCCCAACGGCCGTTGCCGTCCATAATTATGGCAACGTGCTTTATATTTTGAATATCTTTTATCAATTTTATTAAACCTGAAGAATATCTTTCTCTTTATGGCTTAATAATTCTTCTATTTGTTTGACTGATGAATCCGTGAATTTTTGGACTTCATCTTCGTGCCTTTTTTGTTCATCTTCAGAAATATGACCTTCCGATTCCATTCTTTTTAAAGAATCCATTCCGTCCCTTCTGATATTCCTTATTGCTATTTTGCTGTTTTCAGCAAAACGTGAGGCCACTTTAACCAGCTCTTTCCTTCTTTCTTCTGATAACGGAGGCATCGGAATTCTGATTAATTGACCGTCAGACATCGGATTTAAGCCTAAATCTGAGCTTTGAATAGCTTTTTCAACTGCTTTAACCAAGCCCTTGTCCCAAATTTGCACCGTTATCAGCCTTGAGTCAGGCGTGGATATTGTGCCGATTTGACTTATCGGCGACATTGCTCCGTATGCTTCAACCGTTATTCCGTCTAATAATGCTCCGCTGGCTCTACCGGCTCTTATCCCTGCGAATTCTTGCTTTAGCATATCTATCGTTTTATCCATTCTTGATTTTATATCTGTTCTTAAATCATCAAAATTACTATATTCTGACATTATTTTTCTCCATATTTATGCTTGATTATTTATCGCTTACTAATGTAAAAACTCCTTGCCCTTTTACAACGTCCGTTAATGAACCCTCGATATTCATCGGAAATACAACTATCGGCAAATTATTCTCTCTAGCTAAGGCTATGGCTGCCGTATCCATTACCTGCAAGTTCTTGCTTATAACTTCATCATAACTTAATTTATCGTATCTGGTTGCAGTTTTATCCTTTTTAGGGTCTGCTGAATATACTCCGTCTACCTGTGTGGCTTTAAGCAATACATCACAATGGAGTTCCGCTGCACGCAATGCCGCCGCTGAGTCCGTTGTGAAAAAAGGATTGCCTGTACCGCCGGCACAAATAACTACTCTGCCTTTTTCTAAGTGTCTTATTGCTCTTCTTCTGATAAAAGTTTCGCAAACATCTCTCATCATTATTGCAGAGGTTACTCTGGTTTCTACCCCTTGTTTTTCAATGCTGTCCTGCAGGGCTAATGCGTTCATAATCGTAGCTAACATTCCCATATAATCAGCAGAAGCTCTATCCATTCCTGCGGCGGCTCCCTTTACCCCTCTGAAAATGTTACCTCCACCAACGGTAATTACCACTTCTACGCCTGATGCGTGTATTGATTTTATATCTTGTGCAAGGCGGCTGACCGTTACCATATCCATACCGTATTCTTTATCGCCCATTAAGCCTTCGCCGGATAATTTAAGCATTATTCTTTTATAAAGCATTTATTTATTTCCCTTTTTAGTTATTTTCTTTTTTTTCTTGTAAAGCTTTTACCCTTATTTTGCAAGTTATTTTATTAAAGCATCATATTATAAATCCTTGAAAAAATATATCTATAAATTTTTTTGAATCTTTTGCTAAATTTATTCTATTAGGACAGCTTAAGTGCTCTATTACTATGCCTCTTATGTAACAATGAAAAAATAATGCCATTAATTTAATATTTACATCTTTTCTGATTTTATTTTCCATTTGTAATTTTTTAAAAAAATTCTCAAATATTTTTATTATATCTTTTGAAGATTTATTATATAGTTCTCTAATTTCCTCCATTTCCCCTGAATAATCTGACCTTAATAAAAATATCGTAAGTATCTTTTTTATCTTATCATTTATCATTACGTCCCTTAATAAATCTGCCAAAACAATTCGAAACTTTACTAAATTATTCGGAGTTTTATCCGATGTTACTGCCTTTAATAATAATTTTAAATTGTTATGTGTTTGGATATAAAGCTCTTTGAATAATTCTAACTTATTCTTAAAATGCCAATAAATAGCTCCTCTGGTTACACCCGCCTGCTTTGCAATATCTTTTAAACTGCTTGAAGCCACTCCTTTACTTAAAAATACTTCCGATGCGGCATCAAATATCAGTTCTTTTGTTATATTCGCTTCTTCTTTAGTTTTCCTTACCATAAATTTGCCCCTTAAAATATTTTTTTAAACTTTTTTCTTGATTTTTTACATACATTCGTGTATGTATGTAAAAAAATACTTTAATACTATTGTATTTTTTTTGCAACTATTATATAAACCGATAGATTTTTTTATCGATTCTAATATGAAATCTAGATAATAAAATAACTTTGTCTTTTAGGAGTTTTTGATGTTTTTTGTGCGAAATTTGACAGCAATATTATTTGTATTAACAATTTGTGCTTGTAAAGATGATGAGAATAAAAATAAAAATACTGCTATGCCTCCCCCCGCAGTGGAAATTATTACCGTTAAAGAGCAATCTTATCCTTTAGAATTTGAATATTCAGGCAGAATTCAAGGCTCTAAAGAAGTGGAAGTAAGAGCTCGGGTTAAAGGCATTTTAATCAAGCGTAATTATAAAGAAGGCGCTTTTGTTTCTAAAGACGACGTTTTATTTAAAATAGACCCCGCTCCTTATAAAGCCGTGTTTGACCAAGCAAAAGCCAGTCTTGCTCAAGCTGAAGCTAAGCTTAATTCTGCTGCTCTTAATTGGAATAGAATCCTTCCGTTATTTAAACAGCAAGTTGTTAGCGAAAAGTCTAAAGATGATGCCGCTGCTGAGCTTGATATGGCTAAAGCTAACGTCGCTATGGCTCAAGCTGAACTTAATGCCGCAACAATTAATCTTAATTATACCGACGTTAAAGCTCCTATTTCCGGTGTTACTTCTATGGAAACTAAATCTGAAGGCAGTCTTATTGATACTTCCGCTGAAAACAGCCTGCTTACTACAATTACGCAATTAGACCCTATTTATGTTATGTTTGCTTATCCGGATACCGAATTTTTCCGCCAAAGAGAATGGTTGACAATACAATCTGACAACAAAGATTATGATACTGAGGATAATCAGCCATTATCGCTTAAAGCTAATATAATTTTTAATAACGGGGAAATTTATAGTCAAACAGGCGTCGTTGACTTTACTTCTGCTTCAATTAATCGAGAAACAGGAACAGTTAAGGCTAGAGCCGTTTTCCCTAATCCTAAGGGAGAGCTTTTGCCTGGGCAATTTATTAAAATCGTCCTTAAAGGGCTTGTTGCAGAATATACCTTAGCTGTTCCTGAGACCGCTATAATGCAAGGCCCTAACGGTAAATTCGTATATAGAGTTAAAGACGATAATACCGCAGAAATCGTCCCTATCGTTACAGGAACAAAAATAAACGGTGAGAAAATTATTATTGAAGAAGGTATAAATGATGGCGATAAAATCATCGTTAAAGGCGTCATTAAAGTAAGACCCGGCGCTCCTGTTAATATTACTGAAAATACAACTGAAAAAGAAGGTGGTGAGGCGAAATGATTTCTAAGTTTTTTATTAATCGTCCCGTTTTTGCTACCGTTATTTCTATTATTATTTCTATAGCCGGCCTTTTGGCTATGAAAAATTTGCCGGTAGAGCAATATCCTGATATTGTGCCTCCGGAAATTTCCGTTTCTGCTAATTATCCAGGAGCAAGTGCCGAAGTTTTAGCTGAAACTATCGCTGCCCCGTTAGAGCAAGAAATTAACGGTGCCGATAATATGATTTATATGACTTCCACCAGTTCTTCTTCCGGCTCTGTTAATATTCGTGTGGCTTTTGAAATCGGAACAGACCCTGATCAGGCTCAAATTGATGTTAATAACAGAATTAAAGTTGCCGAAATTAAACTGCCTGAAGATGTTAGGCGACAAGGCGTTAAGGTTGAAAAAAAATCCAGTAATATCTTAATGGTGCTCTCTATGAGTTCTAATTCTCCTTTATATGATGCCGTGTATGTAAGTAATTATGCCTTGCTAAATGTTATTGATGAATTAAAAAGAGTTAAAGGAGTTGGTAATGCTACTTTATTCGGGGCTAAAGATTATTCTATGCGAATTTGGCTTAGACCTGACGTCCTCGCTCAATACAATATGACGCCTAGCGATGTTATTACGGCAATTAGAGAGCAAAACTCACAATTTGCCGTAGGGCAATTCGGACAAGAACCTTTAAAAGAAACTCCAGCTTATACTTACAGCGTTACAACTAAAGGAAGGCTCTTAACCCCTGAAGAATTCGGCAATATTATACTCAGGACGTCTTCTGATACTGAAATCTTAAGGCTTAAAGATGTTGCTAAAATAGAGCTTGGTGCAGTTGATTATTCTTTTTCAGGCGCTTGTAATAATCATCCAGCCGTTCCTATCGGGATATTTCTTCAGCCTGGCGCTAATGCTTTAGAAACCGCTAATGCTGTTAAAGATAAAATTGAAGAATTATCCTTAAAATTTCCTCAAGGTATTAAATATAATATTCCTTTTAACACTACTAAATTCGTTGAAGTTTCTATTGATGAAGTTATACATACGTTCTTTGAAGCGATTCTTCTTGTGGTTTTAGTCGTTTATATATTTCTGCAAAGCCCTAGGGTTTCAATAATTCCTATACTCGCCGTACCTGTTTCTATTATCGGTACTTTTGCCGGACTTTATGCTTTAGGCTTCTCTATTAATCTGCTTACTTTATTTGCAATGATACTTGCTATCGGTATTGTTGTTGATGACGCTATTATCGTTATTGAAAATATTGAAAGAATTATGTCTACAGAAAAAATCCCCGTTAAACAAGCCGCTATTAAAGCAATGAAAGAAGTTACCGGCCCTGTTATCGCTATTGTGTTGGTTCTTACTTCAGTGTTCTTGCCTATTGCTTTTTTAGGCGGTATGTCAGGGCAAATGTTTAGACAATTCGCTGTTACTATTGCGGTTTCCGTTACCATATCCGGCATTGTGGCTTTGTCTTTAACTCCTGCTCTTTGCGTGCAAATTATTAAGGCTGAACATATTAAACATACTTTCCCTTTCTTTAATTGGTTTAATAAAACTTTTGATAAAATTACTGATATGTATATTAACGGCGTTAAGTTCTTTCTTAGAAACGTAACTCTTTCAATTTTATTATTTTTTGCGATGATAGCCGTTACGTTTATAGGATTTAAATTCCTGCCGAAAGGGCTTCTTCCTGCTGAAGACCAAGGCCACGTTATTATGGCTTATATGCTTCCTCCGGCTTCATCTTTAAAGAGAACTGAGGCTGTTACATCTTATATGTCTGAAAAATTAAATAAACACCCTTTAGTTCAAGATGTTATGACTTTTACCGGATTTGATATCCTTTCTAGTTCAATGAAAACCAGCTCAGGAGTATCTTTTCTTAATCTTCAAGATTGGTCTATGCGAGGTA
>CAYWTE010000073.1:0-6440 GCA_964461145.1 uncultured Lactobacillales bacterium
AAAATGCTCGGGATTTCCCTTATGATTATAGAGTTTCCTCCAAAACTTTCTATTGTCAGCCCTAATTTTGCTAAATCTTGTGTTTTTTCAAGCAATGCCGTTTGCTTATTTTCTGCCATTTGTATTATTTCAGGGATAAGCAGCATTTGGGTTTTTACTTTTCCTTCTTTATATTCTTTTATTAGTTTTTGATGCGTTATTCTTTCGTGTGCTGCGTGCTGGTCTGTAATTATTATTCCATCGTTTGTTTGAGAAATTATATAGGTTTTATGAACTTGTGTTTTGGCTAAACCTAACGGTTTTTCCATTAAATTTTCTTCTTGCCCTTGCATTCCTTCATAAGAAATAAAATCTGATTTAACAGAAGCGGAATCCTGCAAAGCAAAGCTTTGCGGCGAAAAATTTTTAAATCTTTGCAGCATATCAAATGAAGCAGTTGTTGATGTTTTATAGTCCGCTCCAAGCAAGCTTTCTTTAACTGAAGAAATTATCGAGCCTCTTACTAAGTTATTGTCTTTAAACCTAATTTCAGCTTTTGCCGGATGAACGTTTACGTCTATATCTTGCGGATTTATATTTATAAATAATGCGATATAAGGGTAAGCGCTGCTCTCTATTAAATCTTGATAAGCAGCTTTAATGCAGCCAAATAAATATCGGTCTTTTACCGCTCTGCCGTTAACAAAAAAATACTGCTCTGATGACGTTTTAGTATTAAAAGTCGGCAAACTTACATAGCCGTTTATTTTTATATCACCTCTTGATGTTGAAACTTTAAGGCTGTTATCTGCAAAATTTTTACCTAAAACTTCAGATATTCTGCTTATATCATTACTTTTTAAGTATTTTAATTTCTCTTTATCATCGCTGATTAATCTAAAAGAAATATGCGGATTTGCCATTGCTAGGCGATTTATTACATCTATTATCTGTTGAGTTTCTGCTATATTACTTTTTAAAAATTTTAATCTTGCAGGGGTGGCAAAAAATAAATCTTTAATTACTACTTTTGTCCCGTTATTTAAGCTTGCCGGTTTTAACGATTGCTCTTCTCCTCCGAATACCGATATTTCATAAGCATTTTGCATATTTGAGGATTTTGATGTTATTGTTAATCTTGCAACAGAGCCTATAGATGCTAAGGCTTCCCCTCTGAACCCTAAAAAATTTATGTTGGTTAAATTTTCATCAGGCAATTTTGAAGTGGCGTGTCTTTTTACTGATAAGCTTAAATCTTCCGGCGTCATTCCTATGCCGTTGTCGGTTATTTGGATTAAAGATTTTCCGCCGTCTTTTATTATTACCTCTATTTTATCAGCTTTGGCATCTATTGCATTTTCAAGCAGCTCTTTTACCGCAGATGCCGGACGCTCTATAACTTCACCGGCAGCTATTTGATTTATTATATTATTCGGAAGAACTCTTACTGTCATTTTTTGCGAATATTGTTTATATAATTTATTAAATTATTTGTTGAAACATCGTGTTCGCAGACCGTTTCTTTTGATTTTAACTGCGGAAGAATAACTCCGGCTAATTTTTTGCCTAATTCTACCCCCATTTGGTCAAATGAATTTATATCCCACAGTACTCCTTGTACAAAAATTTTATGCTCATAAATAGCTATTAACATTCCTAATGTAAAAGGTGTTATCTTATCAAAAACCAGCATATTAGAGGAGCGATTCCCTGCAAAAGTTTTATGTTTTGATAATAAGTTTATTTCTTGTTCTGATAACCCTAAATCTTTCATCTCCGCTTTAACTTCGCTTGTTTCTTTGCCTTCCATTAATGCTTGTGATTGTGCTAAAACATTAGAAAGCAAAATATTATGATGTTCACCAAGCTCATTATGCGAAAGTGCCGGAACTATGAAATCACACGGAATTATATTCGTCCCTTGATGTATTAATTGATAAAACGAATGCTGTCCGTTGGTTCCCGGTTCTCCAAACAATACAGGTGCGGTTGAATGTTTAACTTTATGCCCGTTTTTGTGATAGCTTTTGCCGTTGCTTTCCATATCCAGCTGCTGCAAATATGCCGGAAACCTGCTTAAATATTGGTCATAAGGTAATACCGCATAACTATGATGCCCGCAAAAATTATTATGCCAAATGCCGATTAATGCCATTATTACCGGTATGTTTTTCTCAAAATATGTGTTTCTGAAATGATTGTCTATGTAATTTGCTCCGCTTAAAAATTCTTCAAAATTATCCATTCCGATTGATAAAATTAAAGGCATTCCGATTGCTGACCATATTGAATATCTTCCGCCTACCCAATCCCAAAATCCAAACATATTATCTATATCTATTCCAAAGGCTGAAACCGCTTTTGCATTAGTTGAAATGGCTATAAAATGTTTACAAACGGCTCTCTCACCTAAAGCTTTTACCAGCCAATCTTTTGCCGTGTTTGCGTTGGTTAACGTTTCTTGCGTGGTAAATGTTTTTGAGGCAATTATAAACATTGTTTCTTCAGGATTAAGCGATTTTAATGTTTCGGTTATATGTGTGCCGTCAATGTTAGATACAAAGTAAAAGCTTAAATTTTCCTGCTTGAACGGCGTTAAGGCTTGAACCGCCATTAAAGGCCCTAAATCTGAGCCGCCGATGCCGATATTTACTATCGATTTTATTTCTTTGCCGGTCGCTCCTTTTAATTCTCCGCTTCTGACTTTTTCAGAAAAAGTTCTCATTTTATTTAATACGGACTTTATTTGCGGCATTACGTTTTCACCGTCAACTATTACTGCTGAATTTGAACGATTCCTTAACGCTGTGTGTAAAACTGAGCGTTTTTCCGTATTATTTATTTGCTCACCTTTGAACATTGCTTCTATTTGCTCTCTTAAATTTGAATGCTCGGCAAGCTCTATTAAAAGTTTTAGTGTTTTTTCATCTATTAAATTTTTCGAGTAGTCAAATAATAAATTATCTATCTTTATTGAAAACTTATCAAAACGGTCTTTTTCCCTTAAAAACATATCTTTCATTTTCTTGCGAGAAAGTTTCTTTGCTTGATGTTTCAGTTTAATCGTTGTTAAAAATTTATTTATTCCCATTTTAAAACACATTTTTACCCCCTTCATTTTACTTCTTTTTCACCAACTATTGAAAAAACTAAAGTTTTCGGTTTTAAGATCTTACCTGCAACTTTGTTTACTTTTGATAACGTTACTTCATTTATTAAATTGTTCCTTTTTATTAAAAAATCTTCACCTAAATTATAATATTTCATTGAAGCTAACATAGAGCTTATATATTGCGTTGAAGCAAATCTTAACGGATATGAACCTATTAGAAATTTTTTTGCTTCTTTTAACTCTTTTTCCGTTATTCCGGAAGATGACATTTTTTCCCATTCTTTTTTTATTATTTTTTTCGATTTTTCAAAATCGTTTTTGTTTGTTGCTACTGTTCCGATTATCAGTGGCGGGTCGATGTCTATCATTAAATCAGTGTTAACTCCATATGCTAAGCCTTTTTTTGTTCGAATTTCTTCCATTAATCTTGATGAAAAAAACCCTCCGCCTAAAATATAATTCATTATAAATGCGGGATAAAAATCTTTATCATTCCTTGATAGCCCTTTTTGAGCAAAAACTGCTATGGTTTGCGGTATTTTATATTTGATAAAAATATCTTTCCCGTCTAAATTAATTTTTGCTTTTAAAACTTCATTATACTTTGATTTTAAAGGCAAATCTTTAAACGTTTTTTCTATTAAATCTATCGCCTCTGACTCGCTTATATCTCCCGCTATTGCGATAATAATATTATCTTTTGCAAAGGAATTTTGAACAAATTCTTGTAAATCGCTTTTCGTTATGGCTCTAACATCATTTTGTGTTCCTTTTATATCTAATGATAACGGATGACCCTTAAATATATGCTTTTTTAACGCCGATAAAGCTTGATAATCCGGACTTTCTTCATCTTTTTTAATACTTGAGATAATTTGGCTTTTAATTCTTTCTACTGCTTCATCATCAAATCTGGGCTTGGTTATGCTTAATTTTAACAGCTCAAATGCCAGTTCTTTGTTATCTGATAATGTTTGCATTGAACCTTCAAAATTTTGCTGAGCAGCAGAAAAACTCAAAGATATTGCGTTTAAATCTAAAAGATTGCGAAAAGCTTTAGAATCATATTCTCCTGCCCCTTCATCTAAAAGACCTGAAACTAAATAACTAAGCCCCCTTTTATCTTCTGCATCATTTACGCTGCCGTTTTTTAAGATAAAACTCAAAGAAATTACTTTTGATGAATGCTCACTTAAAAAATATGCTTCTAATCCTGAGGGGGTTATAATTGTTTTTGGACTTATTGAAACGGTTATATGGCTTTTTTTATTGGATAAATACCAAAGTTTTATTTTGTCTTTATTAAAATATCCAAAGCAAAATAAAAAGCTTAACAATAAAATTACCGAAAATATTATTTTTATTTTTGATTTCATTATTTGCCTGCCTCTTGTTCTTTTTCTGCCGGCTCTAAATACCCTACAGCACAAGGAGCGCCGTTTAATAATCCGGCCGCTTTGATTATATCTTGTCTGGTTACCGCTTTTATTCTTTCAGGATACTTCTTTATGTCTTCTGCCGTTAAACCTACGCTTAATAAAGCTCCAAACGTATTAGATAGTTCTAACGGATTATCTTTTAAGTATTCTAACTGGTTTGTTATTTTTTGCTTGGCTTCTAAAACTTCTTTATCCGTTATATCTCCTTTGGCTATTTTTTGCACTTCATCTTCAATTAATTTTTGCAATATATTTAAACTTACGCCTTCTTTCGGAATGCAGTAAAAACCAAAAGTTCCGTAACCAAAACTGCTCCCTGAATAAAAACTATATGCAGATAACGCTTTTCCTTTATCCATAACTAAAGATTTATAAAGTCTTGATGAAAGCGAGCTGCCCAAAATTTCATTTAAGACTTCTAATGAATATGCTTTGCCGCTTTTATCTTTATTAAAACTCGGAACTGCATAAATCTTCATTAAACGAGGCTCTTTTATTCTTTCATCTTGCATTACTATTTTGTTGCTTTTTTGAATTTTTGGTTTTTTATCACTCCAATTCCTTTGAGGAAGTTTTTCGCTCTTAGGAATTTTGCCGAAAAACTCTTTTGCATATTTGGTCACTTTTGCTAAAGTCGTATCCCCTGATACTACTATTATTGCATTGTTCGGAGCATAAAAACTATTATAAAAATCTTTTACATCTTCTATTGAAAGATTTTCTATTTCATCTTTAAAACCTATTATAGGACGACCGTAAGGTAAGTCTTGCCATAATTTTGCTTTTAATTTTTCATTAAATATTGCTGCCGGATTATTATCATAACGGCTTAATCTTTCCTCTAAAACTACTTTCTTTTCTTTTGCAAAAACTTTAGGGGTAATTTGAACTTGCTTCATTCTATTTGCAGCTAAAAACATTACTAAATCTAATTTATCTTTTGTAATATTCTCATAATAAGCAGTATAATCCAGCCCTGTAAAAGCATTGCTTATTCCGCCGTTATCAGAAATTATTTTGCTGTATTCGCCAGCTTTTAATATATTCGTTCCTTCAAAGGATAAGTGCTCTAAAAAATGAGCAATCCCCGATTTGCCAGAATAATCGTCTCCTCCTCCTGCTTTATACCATATCATAAATGAAATTATCGGGCTTTTATGATTTTCTATAACATTTATCTCTAAACCGTTTTTCAGTTTTGCCTGCTCAATTTCAAAGGCTACCGCTTTATTACAAAAACAAAACGTGAAAATAAAAAGATATAAAAAACATATTTTATTTGAAATATTCTGCAGCATTTTTAAATATCTTTACTCCATCACCATAAATCGGAAGCTCTCTATTTTGCCTTAAAAATTGCTCTTTTAATAACGGATAATCATCTCTTTGCGTAAACATTAATGCCCGCTCAGGATGCGGCATTATTGCTAAAATCTTGCCGCTTTTATCAGTTAATGCTGCTGTGTCAAACATTGCTCCATTAGGGTTGAAAGGATATTCCCTTTTAGCTGATGAACCATCTTCTTTTATATATTTTGCAGCTATTTTTATATTTTCATCACCTTCTTTTAAGATGAACTTGCCTTCTCCGTGAGCAACAGGGATATGAAGTGTTTCTATCCCTTTTAGCCAAGGACTTTCTATACATTTTTCTATTTTTAAATTAACCCAACGGCACTCAAATTTATTCGAATCATTATATTCTAAAATTATATCAGAGCCTAAAAGCCCGCTTGCCGCTAATATTTGACAACCGTTGCATACTCCTAAAATTAATTTATCACTTAAAGCAAATTCTTTTAATTCATCATTTAAGTTTAATTTTAGTCTATTTGCATATGCTCTGCCTGAACCCGTGTCATCGCCATAAGAAAAGCCGCCGGGGATAAATAATATTTGATAGTCTTTTA
>CAYWTE010000074.1:0-6426 GCA_964461145.1 uncultured Lactobacillales bacterium
GAAGAAGAAGATATTCTAATATTAGGAACGTCTCCTGATTCCATAGACTTAGCCGAAGATAGAGAGCGATTTAAAGATTTAATTCTTCGCTTAAAAATCAAACAACCGGATAATGGTATAGTTTGGAGCAAAAACGAAGCCGTGAAAGTAGCAAATAAAATAGGCTACCCTGTTTTAATCCGCCCTTCTTATGTTTTAGGTGGACGAGCAATGAAAATAGTTTTCAACGACGAAGCCTTACTAAAATATATGGAAGATGCGTCAATAGTCAGCGATGACAACCCTGTTTTAATTGATAGGTATTTACAAAATGCTGATGAAGTTGACCTTGACTTAATTTGTGACGGCAAAGATGTTTATATTGCAGGAATAATGCAACATATTGAAGAAGCAGGAGTTCACTCAGGAGATTCTTCTTGTTCCCTCCCTCCATTTTCTTTAAGCAAAACAATTCTAGATAAGATGAAATCACAATCAAAAGCAATTGCAATCGCTCTTAAGGTAAAAGGATTAATGAACGTTCAATATGCGGTCTGTGATAATGAGGTTTATATATTAGAAGTAAACCCAAGAGCAAGCCGTACCATACCTTTTGTTGCAAAAACCACTGGCGTTCCTTTAGCAAAAATAGCAGCAAAAATTATGGTTGGAGAAAAAATTTCTTCCTTTAATTTAAAGAGTTATGAGAAATTAGATTATATAGCTTTAAAATCGGTAGTTTTCCCATTTAATCGCTTTTTAGGCTCAGACGTAATTTTAGGCCCCGAGATGAAATCTACCGGAGAAGTTATGGGAATCGATAAAGATTTCGGAACAGCCTTTGCAAAAACACAAATCGCTGCAGGTATTAAATTACCTCTTAAAGGTGAGCTTTTTGTTTCAGTCAGAGATATAGACAAACCTAGCATTTTACCAATAATTAAAGAAATTCAGTCTTTAGGTTTTGATATTTGCGCCACCAACGGCACAGCAACCTATTTGAGTGAAAAAGGCATAAAAAATATTAGAGCCGTTAATAAGGTTTCTCAAGGCCGCCCGCATTGTGTTGATGAAATGATATCCGGCAAAATTTCTCTTGCTTTTATGACGACTGGAAGAAGTATTCATAAAATTACTGATGGCTACCTTATTCGCCAAACAACGCTTTTAAGAAATATTCCGAATTACACAACAATCTCTGCAATGAAAGCTTTCGTTCAAGCTGTAAAATCCTTAAAAAAAGAAGAACTGCAAGTAAAATCAATTCAGGAGTATTATCAATGAAGAAGATATCTTTTACATTTTTAATGTTGCTTTTAAGTTTTTATTTCACAAAAAGTATTGCTTCAGCGGCAGTATTTACCTCGATGAAAAATGGATTAACTTATATTTTCGGAGATAGGGGAGAATCTTACTGGATGTTCACGAAAGTTTTAGAAAAAGCTGATAGCAATGAAGATATTGTAACAGCTTTAAGTAAAAACGGAACAGTTTATGCTTCTCAAACAGATAAGGAAGGCAATCGGTTAATAATCGGCCAGCTCTCAGGATTTAATGGCGTTTTAGTTTCAACAGAAGGATTAGTTATCGGCGGCAAATTAGAAAAAGTAAAATCTGATAAAATAGATGCTTATTACAACAGAAATTGTTACATAGCATTTAACAATGGTGTTTTTAACGAAACAGGAACAGATTTAATAACTGACGGGAATATAATCAACTATAAAAATCACGCTGTTTGGAACAAACAAGGTGAAACGGTGGGTAAAATTATGGGAACAGGAATAGTTTATGATAACGAATTAAAAGAAATCATCGGCTCGGTTAGCCCTTGCATAAAAGTTAGGGTTTTAAAAAACAACGACCCTCAAAAAATAAGGCAATTTATAAATATTCTGACTAAATAATAAAAAAAAGACTTTTATTTTTTAATTAATGGTGTATTTTTAGTTATTATGATAAATCAAGAAAAAAAAGAATTTACTGTTGGAGGAATTGCATTTGGTATCTGTGCGATTCTCCTTTTATTTGTCCATAAACTTAATCCGCAAAATATAGATAAAAATGTATATCAAATTAACGCCTCTTTTAAAAAAGCAGATGGAATATATGAAGGTTCAGAGGTTCGTTTAGGCGGAATAAAAGTTGGCGCTGTAAAATCAACATCGATTAATAAATACTTTAATGCCTTAATTTTAATGGAAATAGATAAATCAATAAAACTTCCTGATGACAGTAATGCTTCCATAGAAACGGACGGAATTTTTGGCTCAAAACATATAGAAATCAGCCCAGGAGGCAGCGAAGATTACATTCAAAATGACGGTTTTATAGAATATACTCAAGATTCTTTAATAATAGAAGAACTTCTTGATAAAATTATCGCTATAGGAAAAAGTAATAAAAACAAACAAAATACAGAAAAATCAGAAACAGGAGAACAATAAATTATGAAAAGGAATCCTTTTGAGACTATTTTAGGCATAGCAGTAATTTTGATTGCTGGCGTATTCTTTTTATTTGCTTACTCTTCTGCAGATTTAAAACCTGTACAAGGATACTCGGTAAAAGCTTCATTTTTAAAAGTAGGCGGGCTTGAAAAAGGGGCAGATGTTAGAATAAACGGCATAAAAGTAGGTTCTGTAACTGACGTAAAATTAAACAATACTGATTACACTGCATTAGTAACCTTAAGCCTTAAAGCTGATATTAAAATCCCAAAGGATACTGAAGCTCAAATAGCCGGAGATGGTTTAATGGGAGGGAAAATGTTAAAATTAATTCCGGGTATTGAAAAAGAATATATTAACCCTGAAGAATTTATCACCAAAACAAAAGATTATAAATCATTAGAAGATTCGGTTAGTGAAATAATATTCTTAGTTACCGATAGCGGAAAGAAATAATGATTAAATCATTTACATTTTTTAATTTTTTATTTTTATTTTCATTTATATTTTCTCTTTCTGCATCATCAGAAGATATTAAAACTAATGCCGTAAAATTAAGAGGGGTCGATAAAGTTTCCGGAAGAATGACAACTTTTGAAGCCCCGATAGGTAAAAAATCTTTTTTCTTAGATTTAATAATTGAGCCTTCAGTCTGTTTTAAAGCTCCTCCGGAAGAAACGCCCGAGAATAAAGCTTTTCTAAAAATAAAAGAAAAAAACGGTTTTGAAGAAAATAATATTTTTTCCGGCTGGATGTTTTCATCTTCGCCTGCTTTATCAGCCATGGAGCACCCTGTTTATGACGTTTGGGTAATTGAATGTATTAACATTGAAGAAAATAATAGTGCTGCTGAAAAAATTATTAATGTCCCTAGCGAAACTCCGCCTTTAGATTCTGAAGAAAAAATCAACAAACAGCTTCAAATAGAAATTGAAGAAATCGACGAGCTAACTCCGGACTAGATTAGACCTAATGCAAAACTCTTTTTTAAGGAGTAGATGCGAGGAGTTAAGATGCTTAAAAAATTTTAGCGTACATAGAAGTACGTGAATTTTTTAAGTCATCGCAAACGACGAAGCAAATACCCTTAGAAAATCCGTAAACTAAATTCATTTATAAGGAGTAGATGCGAGGAGTTAAGTTGCTTAAAAAATTTTAGCGTACATAGAAGTACGTGAATTTTTTAAGTCATCGCAAACGACGAAGCAAATACCCTTAGAAATGAATTTAAAAGGATAGTCTATAAGCCGGGTTCTGTACTAATTAACATTAGCGGCAGTCATTCATCTAGGACTAAGATTACTCATAGTCTCAAGCGGCCTACCATTTTTGCCTGCTTAGAAACGAAGCGTTTTTCCTAAAAAGGAGGCAAATTACTTGGCCTTGCTTTAAATGGGGTTTACCATGCCTTGAACCGTTACCGGACAAGCGGGGCGCTCTTACCACACCTTTTCACCCTTACTAAAAAAATTAGCGGTTTGTTTTCTGTTGCACTTTCCCTGAGGTTACCCTCGGCGGACGTTATCCGTCATTTTGTTTCTATAAAGCCCGGACTTTCCTCGAGTAAAAAAATACTCGCGACTGCCCGACTATCCTAAAACATAATTTATATTAAATTTATAACAGAATCAAGATAAGAAATAAGAGCCGGCTCATCATCATCTATTTCAAGTAGAAAAGGAGCATAATGGCTTTTAAATGCCTTTATAGAAAACGGCAGAATTTTAGGAGAAACGTCATATCCGATTTTTGCAAGTTTTTCCTCAATTGTTTTATTATCATTTTCATCGATAAGGTTAAAAGGATAAATCCCAACGCCTTCTATCGCTAAATCTTCCCAAGGGAAAAATTTCCCGGGGTCATTTTTCCTTGCCGGAGCAACATCAGAATGCCCTAAGATTCTAGCGTTAGGAATATTATATTTATCCCTTAAAGCCGCACATAAATTAATTACCGCCTCAATTTGAATGCTTTTATAATTTGAATTGCCATCATTTACAATTTCTATTCCTATTGAGCGAGAATTAATATCTGTTTCTCCGGCCCAAAAAGATTTCCCTGCGTGCCATGCTCTTTTTTCATCAGGAACTATTTGAATAATATTTCCATTATTATTAATTAAATAATGAGAGCTGACTTTACTTCCAGGGTCTGCAAAAGTTTTAAGCGTTAAATCTTGATTAATAACCGTATAATGTAAAATTATTATATCAATATCACTAACGTTTTTTCGCTCATTAAAATTAGGAGAAAATTTTTTTAATACATCAAAGTTCATTTCAAAAAGCTCGCTCCGTATTCAAAAGATTCTAAATTAAAATATTCAGCTAAAGTTTGCCCAATATCTGCAAAAGTTTCTCTTTTACCCATATTTATCGGATTTATTTTAGAACCAAAACAAATTATCGGAACAAATTCTCTAGTATGATCAGTTCCTGTAAAAGTCGGGTCACAACCGTGATCTGCCGTTAAAATAAGGATATCATCTTCTTTTAACTCTTTAATTATTTCCGGCAACCTTAAATCAAAATATTCCAAAGCCTGTGCGTATCCTTTAACATCTCGGCGATGCCCGAAAAGCATATCAAAATCAACAAAATTAGAAAAAATCAGCGTATCTTTTTCATTATATTTTTTAATAGCTTCTATCGTTTTATCTGCAATATTTTGATTTCCGGCAGCTTTAATTTCAACCGTTGTTCCTGTATGTGCAAATATATCCCCTATTTTCCCGACAGCTACAACTTCTCCTCCATTATCTTTAAGCTTATCAAGAAACGTTTTAAAAGGGGGCGGTACAGCATAATCTTTCCTATTAGAAGTTCGATAAAAATTATTCTTATTTTCGCCTAAAAATGGTCTGGCAATAACTCTTCCTATATTATATTCATCACATAATTTCCTGGCGATTTTACATATTTCATATAATTTATCAAGACCGAAAATTTCCTCGTGAGCGGCTATTTGAAACACACTGTCTGCAGAAGTATAACAAATAGGATATCCGGTTTTTAAATGCTCTTCACCTAGTTCTACGATAATTTCTGTGCCTGAAGCGTGTTTGTTTCCTAAAATATTTCTAACTCTGGTATTTTTACAAAAATCATCAATTAATTTTTGCGGGAAACAATTTTCTTTTTCCTTAAAATATCCCCATTCGAATAAAACAGGCACTCCCATCATTTCTATATGCCCTGAAGGAGTATCTTTACCAAAACTAAGCTCTTTAGCTATCCCATATTTTGCAATTATTTTACCTTTAAAATCAAGATATTCTGGAATTTTTGCCAAAGTTGATAATTTTAATATTTCCCCTAATCCCATTGAAAGCAGATTTGGAATTTTTAAATTATACTTTTGCGCAATATGCAAAAACGTATTTGCATCAATATCACCGAATTTTGCAGCATCATCAGCCTGCCCAACACCAAAAGAATCCAAAACCAAAACTATAGCTTTTTTATTCATTTAATTTTACTCTATTGTTTTATAAATAACTTTATCTTCTTTTTTAACTTCTTCCTCAACGATTTCCAATGCATTTTGAACGACTAAAGATGCTTGTTTTAATGTTTCTTCATCATTAGCGTGAACGAAAGCAATTGGGGTATTTTTATAAATTTTATCTCCAATATGGCAAAAATCAGTATAACCTACGGCATAATCAATTTTTTGTTCAGGAGATTTTCTTTGCCCACCCAAAAACACCATAGACATACCAATATTTCTAACATTCATAGATTTAATAAAGCCTTCTCTTTTAGGATATATTTCTTTTATAAATTTTGCTTTTGGTAAATATTTTTCAGGCTCCTCTAAGAAATCGGAAGGTCCACCTAAAGCTGCAATCATTTTTGCCGCAATTTCCATAGCTTTGCCCGATGCGAGAGCTTCATCTAATTTAGAAGAAGCCTCTGCCTTATCTTTTGCAATACCTGCAATAAGAAGCATTTCTTCAGCTAAAGCAAACGTAACCTCTCCTAATCGTTCTTCAACA
>CAYWTE010000075.1:0-6358 GCA_964461145.1 uncultured Lactobacillales bacterium
AAGTTATCAAACTTAAATATTCACTGATTTTTGCTTCTAATTCTATCGGCATAACCGTTTGTCCAAAAGAGGTCTGAAAACCTAAAAAGAATTTCCAAGCAATAGGAATTACAATAAAATAAACGATGCCGGCACCGATATAAAATAATGCGGTACTTGATATAAAAAACGGCCGTAAAGCATTTTTTTCTTTTTTATAAAGAGCAGGCGAGATAAATCTCCAGGCTTGATTAAGAATAAGCGGAATAATAACCATTAAAGCTGCGAAAGCGGCAAGTTTTATTTGCGTAAAAAATCCTTCGGTCATCGCAGTGTAAATCATTCTTTTAGTTCCGCCGATATTTTTCATAGCATACGATAAGGGCATCATTAAAATATTAAAAATGTCTGCGGCGAAATAAAAAAAAGCTCCCCACAAAAGCAAAAAAAGCAAAAAGCAAAGCATTATGCGCTTTTTAAGTTCAACTAAATGATAAAATACGGAATTTTTACTGCTTTGTTTTTTCATAATAAAAAGATGATAAAGGTTTTTGAATAAAATTTAAATCTTTTTATAAAAATTTCCCGCCGCTTTAAATTTTTCTAAAAAGTTGACAAAAATATATTTTTATGCTAAAAGCATTAAATCAAAAGTATTTTTATGTTGTATTGTTATTAAAACAAGTCCGCTCGACTATAAGAGCAAAAAAAAGAAAAAATGTCATATCGTATAATTGCAGCTCAAATGGAAATGAGGCGCAGAGAACAAGACAAAAAAGGCAATAAGGACAGATTATCTGTGGCTGAAAGAGCCTTTTGCTGTTGCGGCTCTTTTATGATTGCTATTTTTGCAACAATATTTGCCTTTATTTATTTTTTGATAGGAAGGGTAAATATTGCGACGGGATTTTCTGCCATCGCTATAATTTCAGCGATAGTTGCAGCTTATTATTATTTTTTTGAGGGAAGGGAGGGCTAATCAGCTCTCTTTTCCTATTATCTTAATTTTTTAATAATTTCTTGACAAAACGTATAAAAGTAAATAGTTAATTCGTTAACCATTTATTTTTTTTAATGGTATTTTTATAAAAGGTGAACAAAATGTATAATTACGATGTTGATTACCTGAGAAAAGTAGCAAAAGAATTCGGGCTTAAAGGTGATTTTGGCTTAAAGGGGCTAAAATTTATCGAAGACAACAAGGCTCAACTTGATTATTATGATATAATATATAAAAAAGAGTTAGCTCCGATAAGGCCTGAAAATATTGCTATTTTTAACAGCCCTTGTTTAAATATTATCTTTGGGTATTTATTAAACAAGCCTGTTATATCCGAAAAAGATTTGCTGGAAAAAAATTTGATACAAATCGCTTCTGAAGATGAAGAAGTTTTTAATTTTTGGAGAAATAATCCTGCCGTTTCTCTCTTAAATATAGTAGAAAATACTTATGGAGAACTATGGAAAAGGGATATAAAACCCGTTATTGCCGAAAATTTAATAATACATTCCGCAATAGAAGGATTTATTCCAAATTTTTCTTTAGAAAAAGGCCGCAGTAATTATTTTTCCAGAATGCTTAAAGACTTTGATTTTCAGACTATTTACGTCGAAGGCAAAGAAGAATTAGAAGAATATAAAAATTTTTCTGATATAACCATTGAGAATGGTTATCATATCTGGCAAACCTTTGAAAATGTAATAAAGGGGTTAGTTTTAAGAGCTTAACCCCTTTATTTATGGACAAAAGTCTTGATTTTTTCATTTTTTTCTGCTATATTTATAGAAATTGAAGGAGTATAAGGAATGGCAAATAATAAATCAAAAACAAATTCTTCCTCTCAAAACCAAAAATTGCTTGCTAAATCAGCTGCTATTTGGGGCTTTTTTGAAGACGATAAAGGCAAAGGTAACGCTGTAGCAGACAGAATAGAAAAAGTTAAGTCAATATCAGGGCAAAGCGTTAAAATCCTCTTAAAAAGCGGCGCAAAAATAGAAGATACCGGAAGCAATATATTATTTACCGGTAAAACCGCTGATGAAATTCCTTCCATAGAAGATTTTGAGGTTTTAGCCGAATCTTTTCTCCGCAAAGGGATAAAAAATATAAAAGTAGACAATAATGAACACCCTTCTTATCGGGCAAGATTTTATTTGGCCTGCTTTAAAGAAGGCATAGAGATAGAAGGAGCAACATTAAAAGGCGCTTTTTCTAATTATAGTTTAAGTAAAGAATATGCTGAAAAATATAATTTAAATTCAGAACTTTATGATTTTAAATCAGCCAAAGCTTTCAAAAAAAATAAGGAAGCCGATTATCAATTTCGATTCGCAGTTCCTCTCTTAGGCAAAATATTTAAAAATAGAAAAATAAATAAGGCAAAAGATAAATTTAATACTGAAACCTTGCTTCGTTTTAAGATTCCATTATTGGGCAAAATATTTAAAAAACGAGCAGAAAGACAAGCTGAAAACTTAAAAAAAGAAGATAAAAAATTAATAGAAACAAGAAAAGAGTACAAAAAAATACTCATAGAAAAAGTAAGGCTTGATAATATGAATGAATTTTTAAGCCAAGAAGAATTTAATAAAAAAGTTGAAGCCGCATTTAATGCCGCAGGTGTTTATGAAGATGTAAAACATACAAGCAATAGTAATCGGTGGTTAAAAAAGACTAGGCCTGAAATAGAAGCTAAAATAAAAGAGCAAGAAGAAGAAAATAATAAAAAAAGAAAAAGCCTGTATGAAACAGTAAAAGCTAATTATAATACAAATGTATTTACTCCGATTATTAGTAGTAAAGTTCAAAGTAATAATCAGCAAAATTCAGCTCAGGCTCAAGCGCAGGCGCAGACTCAACAGCAACCAACTCAGACTCAGTCTTCGCCTGCTCCGACTCCTCAGCCACAGCAAAAGACGCCTCAGTCATCATCAAATTCATCAAATGCGGTCAATTACAATAATATTGTAGCTGGGCTTCCTCCGCATTTATTAAATGCTTTAAATAATAATAAAAATAAAACAAAGTAATTATTGAAAATGAGGGATATCTTACCTCTTAAAAGAAGATATCTCTCTCTCCATTTTCTATTTTGTTTAAGGCCTCGGTTACTTTATTTTTTCTATCCCCTTCTTCTATTTTTGATAATTCTTCTTGAATTAACGCTTTGCCAACCTTTTTGTTACGCTCTGAACCATAATCATTTAAATATTCTAAAAAGGTGCACATCGCATTCGGGGTACAAAACTTGTTGATAAAGCAAGATTTTGCAAAACCCATAAAATGATCCCCCGTTCGCCCTAAACGATAACAGCCGGTACAAAAAGACGGAATATATTTAAGATTCGTTATTAAATCATTCATAACTTCTTCTAGCGGGCGTTCATCTCCGACTGAAAATTGTTGCTCTATCTCTTTATTCGCTTTTGCTTCTTTGTATCCTCCAGGATACGTTTTTGACGCAGCACTAATTTGCGAAACTCCGATTTTTAAAAGCTCTCTACGCATATCGGGATTTTCCCTCGTTGACATAATAATTCCCGTATAAGGCACGGCTAAGCGTGTTATCGCCACAAGTTTCTTAAACTCGTGATCGCTCATCGCATAAGGCGGATTGAAAGAAATTTTTGACCCTAAAGCCGGCTCAATCCTCGGAAAAGATATCGTGTGAGGGCCTACGCCAAAGTCCTTTTCTAATTGTTCTGCGTGTGCAAGTAAGGCTAACGCATCAAATTTATGGTCAAAAAGCCCGAATAATGCTCCGGTGGCAACATCATCAATCCCCGCTTCTTGCGCACGATGAAGAGCATATAAACGCCACTTAAAACTCGATTTGCGCCCTGATAAATGATTTTCTTTATACGTTTGTCCGTGGTAAGTTTCCTGAAAACATTGATATGTGCCTATGTTCGCAGATTTTAATATCTTAAAACCTTCTACATCTAAAGGAGCACAATTTATGTTTACTCTCCTTATTTCCCCTGATTTTCCTGTTTTTGTTTCATATACTCTTTTGATAGTATCTGCCAGCCAATGAGGATCATAATCATATTCTCCGTAAACTACTAAAATCCTTTTATGCCCCATTTCTTCAATTATAGAAGTTTCTTCCTTTATTTCATCTGAGCTTAAAGTTTTGCGAACTAATTCTTTATTTTTGGCTGCAAATGCACAGTATGCGCAATTATTTTGGCAAACATTTGACACATATAACGGAGCAAATAATACTATTCTATTCCCATATATTCTTTGTTTTATTTCTCTTGCCGTTTTGAAAATTTCTTCATCTAAATCTTTGTTCTGATTTTGCAAAAGAACTGCCATCTCAAACTGTGACAATGCCTTGTGGTCAATCAAAGAGGCTTTATCAAGAATATCTTGAACTAATTTTTTATCCGGATTTTTGGCTTTTTCTAAGTGCTCAAATATTTTGCCTTCATTAATAAAATTCGGCAGTTCTTCAGCTTTTTTTACTTCTTCATTTAACTTTTTTGCATAATAGCGAGAAGTATTCTCGTTTTCAATAAGATTATTTTCCATTTTTTTTCTCTTTCTTTTGAAAATTTAAAATAATTAAACCGTTAATGACTTAACTTTTATTCCGGAAATTTGCCCTAATTTACCGGCTAATGCTCCCATATCGTCATTACTTGCTTCTAAAATTAATGATATGATGTTAATTCCCCGCTCTCTATAAGGAACTCCTAACCTTGCAATTATTTTATCGCCAAATTCCGACAATAAATTATGCACTTTTTTTGATTGAGTTCTATCGGTGATTATTATTGTTATCGCACAAATTCTTGTTTCCATACTGTTTCTCCTTAATAAAAACATTAAATTTGAGCGGATATGGAAAATTTTTAAAGAACTAAAGAAATTTCTTTATTTTTAAGAGATTAAATTGTTCCCTAAGGTCAGAATATTCCACCCCGCAGGTTTACTTATGTTCATTCATTTATGACTATTTGTCAAATATAATCTTTAGAGGCTGCCCTTAATTATTTTGCCGGCGCTTCTTCCGATTTTGTTTCTTCTTTATTAGCTTCGGTTTTAGAAGCTTCTTCATCAGCTTTATCTAAATCTACTTCCGTTACCGAGCCATTGTTAGGAAGACTCGGGTCAGGTGCGTTAGGGTCAAGTTCTTTACCATCTAAGTCAAACATTTTAACCTTTGCTGTTTGTCTTAATCTATCAACTTCTTCCTTGCCGATACGATTAGAAATTTCATTTTTTATCGCTTCTCTAACATCATCAATGGAAACAGGCGGTTTTTCTCTTTTATCCGTTACTTTGATAATGTGCCAGCCAAATTGAGTTTTAATCGGAGATTTTGTATATTCCCCAACTTTTAACTTAAATGCTGCTTCTGAAAATTCAGGTACCATTGCTTCTTTTGAAAAATATCCTAAATCTCCACCTGACTGTGAGGAAGAATCTGCGGATTTTTCTTCTGCTAATTTTTCAAATTCTTCGCCTGATTGCAATTTTTTTATAATATCTTTTGCTTCCTTTTCATCTTTTACTAAAATATGACTGGCTTTTACTTCTTCTTGTTTGGGTTGTTTTTCTACTACTTCTTTATAAACCTTTTGAACTTCTTCTTCCGTTATTTTTTCTTCTACTATTGATTTAACATAAGCGTTCATCATCAAACCTTTTTTAATTTCGGCTAATTGCTTCAATACTTCAGGATCCTTGCCCATACCTTTTTTGGCAGCTTCGTCTTCTAATAATTTTTTTGTGATTAAGGTATCTAATATTCTCTTATAAAAAAGTTCTAAAGGAAATGATGCAAGCATAGGGTCAGAGTTATAAAACTTTTCAACATCACTGACATATATTTTTTTATTATTTACTAAAGCTGCGACTGCTTGGTCATCTTTTTTAACTTTCGCTGTGGAAAAAAATAATACTGAAGTAATACCTACTACTATAATTATTATACCTACGATTATCCAGTTTTTCTTATTTAATATGTTTTGCATAATCTCTTTCTCCTTAAACCTTTTTAAATGCTTTGATACCATAGTACAAAAAAAGACTTATATTCAAGGCTTTTTTAAAAAAATGTGTAAAAAATTTAAATAATTTTAAAGTGCGTTGACAATAATCGCTCAAAATATTATTCCTTATATGTTTAAATGTTGGAGAATTTTATAATGATAACTAAACTCGCAAAAAAAATATTCGGTTCCGCTAATGATAGATACATCAGTAAATTGTCAAAAATCGTTAATAAAATAAATGAATATGAGCCGGATTTCGAAAAATTAAATGATGATGAGTTAAAAAATAAAACTCAATATTTTAAAAATCAAATAAAAGAAGGTTGGCATCTTGATGATATCCTCCCTGAAGCTTTTGCCGCCGTTAGAG
>CAYWTE010000076.1:0-6350 GCA_964461145.1 uncultured Lactobacillales bacterium
GTTCAATCAATTATTAAAAATAATCAATTAACTAAGCTTGATGATGCTGTGCTGATAAAATAGTTGCATAATAGTTTCAAAAATGATACTATTATTAAATATAAATGATACTATTATTGAGAAATAAAAATGTATAACTGTAGGCAGCAGGCTATTTTGAGCTTTATCAAAGCAAAAAAAGCTGCAAATAGAACCGAAATACAACAATATATAATGGAGCAATTTGATAAAAGCTCTAAAATAACGGTTTTAAGAGATTTAAATTTATTAATAAAAGAAAATTTAATCATTAAATCAGGCAAAACAAAAGCGGCTCTTTATACTATTTATCCTTCTTCGGCATTGATAGAAGATATAAATGTTGAAGATTATTTTAAAATTGATTCGGATAAAAGAATTTTAAAATCAGAAAAATTTAATTTTGATATTTGGGAACATCTAACCAATATTCTTACTGAAAAAGAAAAAGAAGAGCTAGAAATCCTTAATCAAAACTTTATAAATAATAAGCTTAAATTATCAAAGACATTATATCAAAAAGAGCTGGAAAGAATTACAGTTGAATTGGCTTGGAAGTCTTCAAAAATAGAAGGGAATACTTATACTTTGCTGGATACAGAGCGTTTGTTTAAAGAAAATATATCCGCAAAAGGGAAAACTAAAGAAGAAACAGCTATGATTTTAAATCATAAAACAGCACTGGAATTTATTTTGCAAAAGCCAGATTATTATAAAGAGCTAACAATTGCTAAAATAGAAAATATTCATACTTTATTAGTTGAAGATTTGCACGTTGAAAAAGGCATAAGAAACGGGATGGTTGGGATAGTAGGCACAAATTATAAGCCTTTAGATAATGCTTATCAAATAAAGGAAGCTTTGCAAAAATTAACAGAAATTATTAATAATACAGAAAATCCTATTGAAAAAGCCTTAATAATTGTTTTGATGATTGCTTATATTCAGCCGTTTGAAGATGGAAATAAAAGAACTTCAAGAATTTTAGGAAATGCTTTGTTGCTTGCTAATAATTATTGTCCTTTGTCTTATAGAAGTGTTGATGAGGTGGAATATAAAAAAGCGGTTATTTTGTTTTATGAGCAAAATAATGCTTCTTATTTTAAACAAATTTTTATAGATCAATTTAAGCAGGCTGTTCAAAAATACTTCGGATAATTTTTGGTGGAGCTAAACGGGATCGAACCGTCGACCTCTTGAATGCCATTCAAGCGCTCTCCCAGCTGAGCTATAGCCCCTTAACAAAAAATCAAGAGAGCCCAAGAATAACAAAAAAAATTAAAACTGCAAGTAAAAATTAATATTTAAATGGTAATTTGAGATTTCATCAATAATTAAATAAATATAAGGAATTTCTTATGACTGTAAAGCCTCTTAAAGCAAAAGATTTATATAAAAGTTGTAACATTAATAATTTTAATTTTAATACTACTGCCGATTTAACAGAATCTATCTCTCCTTTAGGGCAAGAAAGAGCAATTAGCGCTGTTGAATTTTGTATGAATATGCCGCATAAACGTTTTAATATGTATTGTTTGGGTCCTGAAGGAACAGGGAAAACAAGTCTTGTTAAGAATATTTTAGCAAAAGAAGCAAAAAACAGACCAGCCCCTGACGATTGGTGTTATGTTAATAATTTTTCAGATAATTATCGTCCTAGAGCTATAAGGCTTCCTGCAGGTACCGCAAAAGAGTTCGCCAAAGATATTGAAGCATTGGTTAATGAGTTGCAAGAAACTCTCCCTTCAGTTTTTGAAAATGAAACTTATCAAACAAAATTAAAGCAAATTGATGATGTTTATAAAGACCAAAAAGATGCTTATTTTAATGAGTTACAAAAAAAAGCTTCGGGAAAAAGGGTTTCTATTTTAAGAATGCCAGTGGGATTAGTCGTTGCACCAATGAAAGATGGAGAAATTCTTACTCCTGAAGCCTTTGATTCTCTGCCGGAAAACGAACAAAAAGAATTACTCGATGAACTTAATGAAATGCAGGCAGAGCTTGAAATTGCCGTTAAAAATGTTCCTGAATGGGAAAAAGAACAAAAAAAAGAAACGCAAAAATTAAAAGAAAATTTAACCGATTTCGCAATATCTCATTCAATTAATGACTTAAAAAAGAAATATAAAAATGTTAAAGAAGCCGTAAATTTTTTAAAAGAAGTGTATAAAAATATTTTAGAAAACGTGAATGAATTTGTAGAACCTTCCGAAGAATCTCAATCAGATAGCGGGGATTTAACCGAGGCTCTTAAAAAATCAATGGGTGGCGGAGATACTCAAGATTTATTTAGAAAATATTTGGTTAATCCGATAATTTGTAATGACCCCGATGCAGGAGCTCCTGTTGTATTTTTAGATCACCCAACTTTAGCTCATTTGGTTGGAAAAGTTGAGAGAAAACAGTCTTTTGGAGCTCTTATATCTGATTTTAATTTAATAAAACCAGGAGCCTTGCATCAAGCAAACGGCGGGTTTTTACTTATTGATGCGCATAAACTCGTAATGCAGCCAAACTCTTGGGAAAGCCTTAAAAGAGCTATCAGAAGCAGCTTAATTAAAATAGAGCAAAATAGTGATGATACAGGATTTTCAACGGTATCTTTGGAGCCGGAACCTATTCCCTTTAAAGGAAAAATAATATTAATCGGCGAAACCGGACTTTATTATAATATGAGTAATTTAGATCCAGATTTTGATGATTTGTTTAAAATTGCTGCCGATTTTTGCTTGAGAATGGATAGAAATGCTGAAACAGAATCCGAATACGCTAATTTAATCGGCTCTCTTAGTAAAAGAAAAAATCTGCGTTCCTTAAATAAACAAGCAGTCGGTAGAGTTATTGAATATGCGTCAAGAATAGCAGGAGATTCTGAAAAGCTTTCCGCTCATATTACCAGTATATCAGATTTAATAAGAGAAGCTGATTATTGGGCGAGAATGGGAAATTCAAAAATAATCGGCAAAAACCATATCGAGCAAGCAATAAATGCTAAAGATTATCGTACTAATAGAATTAGAGAAAGCGTTTTAGAAGAAATAGAGCGGGAAATAATATTAATTGATACTTGCGGTGAATTAATCGGGCAAATTAACAGTTTGGTTGTGTTTGAATTAGGGCCTATAATTTTTGGCAAACCTGCAAAAATTACTTGTCAGGCGAGGGTTGGTAAAGGCGAGGTCGTAGATATTGAAAGAGAAGTTGATTTGAGCGGGCCAATACACTCTAAGGGTGTTTTAATCTTAAAATCCTTCCTTGCTAATAGGTTCGCTAAAGAATCTCCGCTTTCTTTATCTGCAACTTTGGTTTTTGAGCAATCTTACGGCGGAGTCGATGGAGATTCTGCTTCTTCTACCGAGCTTTATGTGCTGCTTTCCGCTATTGCTGAAGTTCCTATAAAGCAAAATTTTGCCGTAACCGGTTCGGTTAATCAATTCGGTCAAGTGCAAGCTATCGGCGGGGTTAATGAAAAAATCGAAGGATTCTTTGAAATTTGTAAAAAAAGAGGCCTAGATGGCTCTCACGGCGTGCTTATTCCTGAGGCAAACGTTAAAGATTTAATGCTTAAAGAAGATGTTGTTAAAGCTTGTCAAAACGGATTGTTTAAGGTTTATCCTATTTCTCACGTTGATGAAGGAATCGAGATTTTAACAGGTCTTCCGGCAGGGGTGAGAGGTAAAAATAGCGATTTTCCAAAAAATAGTATAAACTATAAAGTTGATCAAAAGCTTAAGCACTATACTCAAAAAATGAGAGAAATTTCTATAAAATTAAAGAATAATTGACGACAAGAAATAAATCTGGCATATTCCTTATTAGGATTTTGATTAAGGGAGGAAATAAATATGACCAGATCAGAGTTGGCTAAAAATGTTGCCGCCGCTTGCCCGCATTTGTATCAAAAAGATGTGGAAGCTATTGTTTCTACTATATTTAATGAAATTACACAAGCTCTTGCTAAGGGGAAAAGAATTGAAATTAGAGGGTTCGGTGTATTTTCTACTCGTATTCGTAAGGCGAGAATCGGCAGAAATCCTAAAGCTGGTACTGCTGTGAAAATTCCGGAAAAAAGAGTTCCTTGTTTTAAAACTGGTAAAAAATTAGCCGAGCTGTTAAACGAAAAGTAAAATGAAGCTAAAATATCTTATATTTTTTCTGCCTTTGTTGATTTTGGCTGTGGATTTAGCCGTATCTAATAATGAAAAAATAGTAATCAGCTTATGGCCAGTTCCTTTTGAAGCTGAAATGTTTTTGGGTTTTGCTTTAATATTATTTTTTACTCTCGGATTCGTTTTTAACGGAATTATCAATGCTTTGAAAAGCATAAAAACATCTTCAAAAATTATTTTTTTAGAAAAAGAAAATAAAAAATTAAAAGAAGAAATTGCGAAAAACAAACAATCAAATTAACCTGAAATAAATTTGCAAGCTTTATTAAAAACTTCTTCTATGCTTAAGTTAGAGGTGTCTATTATAAGAGCATCTTTTGCCGGAACTAATGGTGAAGATGTGCGTTCTTTATCCCTTTTATCTCTTTCTTGCATATCAGATAAAACCTTTTCAAAAGAAACAGTATTTTCAGATGCGGAAAACTCTAAAAACCTTCTATTTGCCCGGATTTCAACTTTTGCATCAAGGTATATTTTATAATCAGCATCAGGACAAACTATTGTGCCGATATCTCGACCGTCTAAAACTGCTCCTTTAAGCTTTATATCATCAATTATTGGTGGGTTATGTGCAAAATCACGCTGTAAATCCAAAAGTTTGCTTCTCACGATGGGAAGGGCAGAAACTTTTGAGGCTGCTTGTCCGACATCGTCATTAGTAAGGTTTGGATTCTTTATTTTTATTATAATATCTGAAGGAGTTACGTGATTTATTATTGTTTCTGCATCAGCAGAATTTTCAGGATTTAAGCCTTTTTCAAGCATCATTAAACCGATAACCCTATAAAGTTTCCCTGTATCAAGAATAGCTAATTTGTATTTTTTTGCTAATTTTTTGCTTAATGTTCCTTTGCCTGAAGCTGCAGGCCCGTCAATGCTTATTATCAAGATATATTTGCCCCTAAAGTGTTCATTATGTTAATAAATTGAGGGAAACTCGTGCCTATGGCAGTCGAATCGTCTATTTCTATCGGCTCTTTTGAGGCCATTCCCATAACTAAAAAGCTCATTGCTATGCGATGGTCAAAAAATGTTTCTACTAATGCGCCTCCTTTTGGGGCTTCCCCTTTTCCTTCTATAATTAAAGTATGCTCGTTATCGTTATAAAGCGTAACTCCGCAAGCTTTTAAGCCTTTAACAATAGCATCAAGACGGTTGCTTTCTTTTACTTTTAATTCTCCTAAACCGGACATTGTTGTCTTGCCTTTAGCAAAAGAAGCAATAACGGCTAATATCGGGTATTCATCTATCATTGAAGGAGCTCTTAATGCGGGCACAGAGGTTTCTTTTAATTCGCTGTGCTTAACCAAAATGTCAGCTATACTTTCTTTGCCCGATATAGTTTCGTTAATGACGGTAATGTTGGCGTTCATTTCTTTTAAGGTTTCTAAAAGCCCTGTTCTTAAAGGATTAATGCAGACGTTTTTTATTAAAATTTCTGATTTTGGCACTATTAAAGCTGCGCCGATTAAAAAAGCTGCTGAGGAAAAATCTCCGGGAACAATAATTTCGCCGCCTTTCATTCCTAATTTGCCGATTAATGTTGTTTTTTTGCCGCCGCCGATAAAGCTGTCTGTTTTTATATTAGCTCCAAAGGCTTTTAAGAGATTTTCAGTATGATCTCTTGATGGAGAGGTTTCCGTAACTACTGTTTTATCATCAACGTTTAATCCGGCAAGTAAAATAGCCGATTTTACTTGTGCAGAAGAAACAGGAAGTGTGTATTTTATGGCTTTGAGGCTATTTGAGGCGGTTATTGCTATTGGAAGAGTGCGGTTTGAGGTTGAGATTATATTTGCACCCATATCTTTTAGCGGAGTTAATACTCTATCCATTGGTCTTTTCCTTAAAGAGGCGTCACCTGAAATAAAGCTATTAAAGGGAAATGTTGATAAAGCACCTGTGAGCAGCCTTGCTCCTGTGCCTGAATTCCCCATATAAAGAATATCTCCCGGCTCATTAAACCCTTCTAATCCTTTACCGTTAACTATTAAATCTCCTGATTCTTCTTCTTCTATTTCTATGCCTAGTTTTAGCATAGATATTGCTGTGTTCTTTACGTCATCAGCGTGCAAGATTCCTTTGATTTTCGACTTGCCTTGTGCTAAAGAGCTGATTATTAATGCTCGGTGCGAAATAGACTTATCTCCGGGAATTATAATT
>CAYWTE010000077.1:0-6348 GCA_964461145.1 uncultured Lactobacillales bacterium
ACCTAGTTATGGAGAATTTTTAGATTATATAAGGGATAAAAAGCTTCTTCCTGAAGTTAAGGATTATAGCAGCTTTAAAGAAGAAGAGCAGCGTCGTTTTGACAATTTAAGCGGCTTTATTGAAGAATTAATATTCCGCCCCGACGAATCAGAGATAAAACGCTGGATTTTTCCTTATCCGAAAGGAGGGTTGTTGTTTGTTTTTGAAAACGTAAGCCGAGAGCTTTCATTAAAGCGCTCATATAATGAATTGGTTAATTCATATGTTCAAACGGTAGAAAATTTAAGCCAAGCAATAGCAATTTTCGGGGCTAACGGAAGGTTAAGAATATATAATAAAGCTCTGTTGGAATTATGGGACTTGTCTTCAGAATTTTGTATGGGGAGCCCCTTGCTTAAAGATTTTATAGAAGCAAAAAAAGATTATTTTTTAGGAGAGCATAATAACTGGGAAAGTATAAAAAATAATATGATAAGCTATTTTAAAAATCCCGAAGTAAAAGAAGTAGAAATAAAAAGAAATGACGGGAAAATACTCAAAACTTCAGGCATATATTTATCTGACGGTAGCTTTTTTATATCATATACCGACGTATCAGAACAAACATATAAAGAGAAAGCCTTAGAAAAAAGAGCAGACCTTATAAAAGCATTAAACACAACAAATGGCAACGTAATGCAGGAATTAACACATAAAATCAAGCAGCCGTTTAACGAAAGTATAATCTTAGCCAAAGAATTAGAAGACATAATGTCAAGCGGCAATAATTATCTAATTAAAGAAAAATCCTCAAAATTAAAAGATATGGTGTTAAAAATTGAAGAAATCTTCACAAAAGGCAATCAAAATCAAAGCATATTATTAGATAGCATAGAAATCAAAGATGTTTTAGAAGGTTTAGAAAAGGAACTCTTCCGAAGAGAAAAAGGTAAAATAAAGCAAATAAACATTAAAGAAAAAGGAAATAAAGGCTGGATAATCGGTGATAAAAATAAATTAATAGAAATAATGTGTTTTCTCATCAAAGAAGGCCTAAAAATCAGTAGCGGAATAGATTTAGAAGTATTAAGCGAGAGTAATGGGGAAGGCTTATTTATTATGCGCTGTAAAAACGGGATATTATTAGACGAATCCAAACTTATAGGAGTAGACTTAGAAAGCCTTTTAATACGATCTTTAATCGAAATGCATAGCGGTTCGCTATTTTTTGAAGCAGATGGAATTGATAGCATAATAAAATTAAAGTTAGGGATTCACTAGGGATTCCAAAGACCTTTCCAAGATTTAGCGTTTTTATCGAAAAAAAGACTTGACATTTTTCTAAATTTGTCTATTATAGGAATTGGGAAAACGAAATTAATAAATAAAAGGTGGTAAAAAAATGAATAATAAGTTGGTAATAAATCCGGGCAGTTTGTCTTCAAATTTAACGAAAGCAGACTGCCTTCTTTTAAAACAAGTTTCACAAAAAGTAGCAGCATCTAATGGACATTCGCAAGTTTTTTGCAATGGAGTAAATTCAAACAATTTAGCCAGAAAAATAAAGGTAGCCAAAAAAAGACTATCATTAAAAAACATTCCGGCAAAGATAGATTTTTGTTTAAGTGAGAACTTAAACTTAAACAAAGTAGCCTTAACAGCAGGAATTACAGTCCGAAAACCTACATTTAGTTTTAAGGATATGCCTTTAAGCTTAGTTTAAGGCTGACTTTAATTATTTGTATAAGGAGGTCACGGCCTCATCATTCATTACAATGAATGACTTCCTTCCTTTATATTCCTTCAAACAAGGCGAAGAGTGCAAATTCTTCGCCTTATTCAATAGATAAATTTTATTTCTTGCTAATAGGGATTATCAGTTTTATAAATATATTTGCAAGAAAGGAAAGAAATAAGAATGTTATCGCTTTACCGGACGTTTTTAGTCGCATTTGGGATAGTAGGCGTTCCTTTAGGTTCGCTAAGTTTTATGCGCTCTAACAGTCCGATTTTTCAAATTTTAGGTATATTAATCGTTGCGGTTGGCATTTTTGCTTTATTTTTCTTAATTCGTTCATTTTTCAAAGGTGGCGGGTGTTTTTCTTTTTTCTTTTTATTGATATTAGTCTTTTTAATTGCGAAATTCGGCATAGGTCTTTTAGGAGGGAATAATATTCCTGATGTAAAAGGTAATTTAAGCAAGGGTAAAGACCGATTTATAGCAAAAGCAGAACAAAATCAAAGAGGAAGCTTAAGGCTATCAGGAGAAAAGAAAGATTCATCAGAATTATTAAAAGAATCCGATATAAATGAAGATTTGCAAGAAACACAAAGAATTGCGGCAAAAAAGAAACCGCAATTTATAAAAGGCAAAGCATTAGCAATAACAGGAGATATAATAAAATTTGAAGATTATTATGTCAGATTATTTGGCATTGATGCGCCGGAAAAAGAACAAACTTGCGCAGATTCTTCGGGTAGGGCGTATAATTGCGGCATAGAAGCAAAAGATAATTTAAAAAGCATTTTAAGAGGTGAAGAAATTTTATGCCGTATAATAGATTTTCAAGGACATAAAATAGTAGGAACGTGTTTAAGAGGTGAATATGACATAGGAGCGCAGCAGGTTTTGAGCGGTTGGGCAGTTGCGCATACGGGTTACAGTGATGTTTATATTCCTTATGAAAATGAGGCAAAAGCAAAGAACAAAGGTTTATGGAAAGGCAGTTTTTATATGCCTTGGGACTATCGCAAGAATAAAAAGTATTAATAAATGAGCATTAACAAGCATATAGTTTTATCGCCGAAACAAATGCAGGAATTAGGAAAAACATTTAGTAAAACAAGCAAAAAAGGAGATATTTTTTTGCTTTCTGGCGATTTAGGAGCGGGGAAAACGCTATTTTCCAAAGGTTTTATAAAAGGATTGTGCAAAGGCATAAAAACAGTTCAAAGCCCGACATTTTCCATATTAAACACCTATAAAAGCGATAACGGCATAGAAATTTTTCATTATGATTTATATCGAATAGAAAAAGAACAAGAATTAGAAGAATTAGCGATACAAGAGGCATTTAGTGAAGGAATAACCTTAATAGAATGGCCTGAAAAATTAGGCAGATATAACCCTGTCAAGCATAAGGAAATTAAAATCAACATCATAGATTCCAAGACAAGAGAAGTTATAATAAAAGATGAGCCATAACGTTTATAACATACCTTTAAGCGAGCCTTTCGGGGCAAAATTATCAAGCATAATAATCAAAGAAATAGCAAAAGAAGATTTATTAGCATTATCGAAAATAAAAATAATTTTGCCAAGCAGAAGGTCTTGCCGTAATTTAGAAAACGAATTTATAAAGATATTCAAGGGCAAAGCAACGATTTTACCGCAAATTATTCCGATTTTAGATATAAACGATGATTTTAATGAATCTTTTTTTATCACCAAAGATGAGGTAGAAAACTTACCGCAAATAGAAAGCATAGAAAGGGTTTTGCTTTTAAGTAAAATAATAATGGCAAAAACGGATATTTTAGGGGAAAAATTAAAAGAAGAACAAGCAATAACCCTAGCTTTTGATTTAATAAATCTAATTGATAAGACCGAAGAAAAAGAACTAAATTTTAATAAACTAAATGATTTAGTACCAAGAGAATATGCTGCACATTGGGAAGAAAGCTTAAAATTTTTACAAATAATAACGGACAATTGGCCGCAAATCTTAAAATCAATACAAAAAGTTAACCCGAAAACAAAAAAAATCAGACAAATTGAAAATTACAGAGAATATCTTAATAAAGAAGGGCTAAACGTCCCCTTAATAGCCGCAGGTTTTACCCACGGCACCCCTTCCTTAAACCGCCTATTAAAAACGATAATGAAAGAGGAAAAAGGGTACATTTATTTTTTTGGCATAGACAAGCATTTATCTTTAAAAGACTGGGAACAAATAGATGAATCGCATCCCAATTTTGGGATAAAAAATATGCTTAAAGATTTAGAACTTCAAAGGCAGGATGTAAAGGATATAAGGCCTGCAAGCGAGAAAGATATATTTATAAGTGAAATATTAAGACCCTCGCAAACAACAAATTTATGGAAAGAGCAGGCAGATATAAAGCTAAAAAAAGAAATTATAGATAATATAACGCTTTTAGAAGCTCCAACACAACAAATAGAAAGCTTAAGCATTGCACTTTTAATGAGAGAATGCTTGGAAACTGAAGGAAAAACGTGTTCTTTAGTAACTGCAGACAGAAATTTAGCCAGAAGAGTTAGCTCAGAATTAAAAAGATGGGATATATCGGTAGATGATTCTTCAGGCATACCGCTATATTACACGAGCTTAGGGATTTTTTTAAGATTAACTGCTGAAGTAATAATAAACGATTTTAGGGCTGAAACATTTTTATCCCTTTTAAAACACCCTTTAACAAATGGAAAAATGGAAAAAGGCGAATTAAAACGGGCAATCGGAGAATTAGAATTAATAATAAGAAAAAAAGGAGCATATAACGAGGGCATAAAAAGCCTTTATTTAATAACCAAAAACAAGCTTTATCTTGAAGATTTTATAAGATATATTGATGAAATTTCACAAGATATGCAAAATATAAAAGGGCAGGGCGGCTCATCAAGCTTAAAAGCAATCCTAAAAGCACACTTAACTTTTGCAGAACATCTATCGGCAACATCATCAGAATCAGGAAACAAGCTTTTATGGCGTGGGGAATCAGGCTCGAAAGCTGCAGATTTAATCAGCGAAATATTAGAATATGCAGATATTTTAGAATCTTTGTCATTAAGCGGATATTTAAGAATTTTAGAAAGCTTTATGAGCAAAATAGCTGTAAGGCCATTATTTGGCACACACCCGAGATTAAGTATTTTAGGCCAGTTAGAATCAAGACTAAGCAACGCCGATATGTTAATTTTAGGAGGATTAAACGAAGGCATATTCCCTCCAACCTTAAAAGTTAGCCCGTGGTTAAGCCGCAATATGATGCAGGATTTTGGTTTAGGGCTTCCGGAAGAAACAATAGGCATCGCAGCGTATGATTTTGCCGAAACAATAGCAAAAAAAGAGGTATATTTAACCAGAAGCACAAAAGAAGGTGGCGCTCCAAGCATAAGCTCAAGGTTTTTGCTTCGTTTAGAAACTTTTTTAGAGCAAGAAGACTTAAAAGAAAAATGGCAGCAAAACAAACAAAAAGGCAAACAATATATAAAATTAGCCGAATATCTTTTAACGCCGGAAAAATATGAATTTTTAAGCGAACCTAACCCTAAACCGCCGCTTACAGCCAGACCCAAAGAATTTTCCGTAACACAAATAGAAAAATTAATGCGTGACCCGTATTCGATTTATGCACAAAAGATACTAAAATTAGAAAAACTCGAAGAAATAAATCAAGAAAAAGGCGCTGCAGAATATGGAAATATAATTCATACGATTTTAGAGCAGTTTAGTAACGATTATCCTTTAATAATGCCGGAAAATTCTTATGAAATTTTAATAGAAAAAGGGCAAGCAGCATTTAAAGATATAGATTTTGTAAGCAAAGCTTTTTGGTTTCCAAGGTTTGAAAAAGCAATGCGCTGGTTTGTTGATATAGAAACAAAACATAGGAAAGAAATTGAAAAAGGACATTTTGAATTAAAAGGAAAAATCAAAATTAACACCGCATCATCAGAGTTTGAATTAAAATGTAAAGCCGACAGAATAGATATAAGCAGCGAAGGACTTTATTTAATAGATTATAAAACCGGCATTATTCCCACGCAAAAAGAAGTTTTAAAAGGATTTTCTCCGCAATTATCCTTAGAGGCGGCGATAGCTCTAAAAGGCGGGTTTCAAGGGATAACAAACCCAAAAATCAAACAGCTAAGTTATTGGCAAATTAACGGCAAAGACATCGGGGGCAAAGAAGTAATCATTGCACCGAACAAAGATATTTCATCAGAAGACTTAGCAAAAGAAGCATTAGAAGGATTAAAAGCATTATTAGAAGCATATATGAACCCTGTTATGGGCTATTTACATAATCCTGTTCCTTATTATGCGCCGAAATATTCTGATTATGAACATTTAGCAAGGTCAAAAGCATGGCAGGAAGATTAATAGAAGAAATAGAGCAAAAAAGAATCGCTTTAAAAGATTTAGCAGGTAAAAAGCAAACAACAGCATCATCTCCTCAAATTTGTGCGTGGGTAGGGGCATCAGCAGGCACCGGCAAAACCAAAGTCTTAACAGACAGGGTTTTAAGGCTTTTATTATCAGGAGTTTTACCCAATAAAATATTATGTTTAACCTTTACTAAAGCAGCCGCCGCAGAAATGGCTAACCGCATAACTGCAAAATTAA
>CAYWTE010000078.1:0-4866 GCA_964461145.1 uncultured Lactobacillales bacterium
ATACATAAAGAAGGATATTTGTTTAAAATTATCCAAATATATCGGCGACATTACAAAAAAAGCAGTATAAATAGTAATTAACAGGGCATTTACCCCTTTAATTCGCTTAAAAGCCGCATATCCGCAAATTAAAAGGAAAAATGCCGCCATAAAAATTCTAGCCGCAATCAAAGCTCTAGCATCATCAACAAAGCTCATAGCCGCCGCATTAATCAAAGGAAAAAAAGAGCCGATAGGTGAAGAAAAATCAACGTTAGGTATCAATCCTTGCAAAACCTTCAAACCTGCATCAAGCTCTAAAAAAGTATCGCCGGTAACGGTATCGTTATATAAATTTGGCGATAGGGCAAAAATAATTGCAGCCGGTACAAAGGCAAATAATAACAAAAGGTAGTATGTTTTAAGTTTTAAGTTTAAAAATACTGCTTCATATAATTTAAGGTCTTTAATCATTATTGATTGAGGATTTTAGGCACACAAGTATTGCTTCTAAGCTTATAAGCAGAAGGAAACCCACTGCCAAGAAGCGGCCTTAAATACATCTTAAAAGCATCAGTAACATCAGTACCGTCAGGAGTTAAGAATTCATCTGGCATAACTTTAGTTTTTCCAGCGACGTCTTCAAGCGGAACAAGTTCATATTGAACGGAATAAAAACCAGTTCTTTTAATAATAACAGAGCCGTTTTTATCTTCCCACATAGCGTATTGCACGGCTTTCTCACCGACTTCTCTAGCTTCCCGCTGGTCGACATCTGAAACGCAGCCCATAAACGAACGTTGGAGATACCCTAATGTATCGGCTCTGACTCTTGAAATTTTAAGGTTGTCTTTAATTTGTTTAGAGAGCATATCCCCCAAAGCCCCTGTTCCTGAGAGCTGAATATTATCGTGAGCATCTTTTTCTATTTTTTGAGCGAGTTTTACAAGCATAGGGTTACCGTTTTTATCCTGAATACCTTCACTTACAGCAATGATACACCTACCTTTTTCATCATAAACTCTTTTAACATCAGATAAAAATTTATCCAAATCGAAATGTTTTTCAGGAATATAAATAAGATGAGGGCCGTCTTCAGGGTAAGTTTTACCGATAGTAGAAGCAGCAGTCATCCAGCCTGCGTGCCTGCCCATAACAACGCCGATATAAACTCCCGGAAGAGAGCAAACATCACGATTGCAGCCGATAAAAGCTTGAGCAACAAATCTTGCAGCAGAAGGAAACCCAGGTGCGTGGTCTGTACAAACCAAATCATTATCGATAGTCTTCGGAACGTGAATACATCTTAAAGGATAATCATTTTTAGCCGCTTCATCAGCAACAATTTTTAAAGTATTAGAGGAATCATTTCCGCCGATATAGAAAAAATATTTAATATCGTGAGCTTTAAGTGAGCGGAATATTTCGTGGCAATATTTTTCATCAGGTTTATCTCTGGTAGAACCTAAAGCAGAAGATGGGGTTTGTGCAACCATTTCAAGATTATGCGTAGTTTCTCTGGAAAGATTTAAGAAATTTTCATCAACAATACCTCTAACGCCGTGAACAGCACCATATACGAAATCAACATTAGGAAATTTGCGAGCCTCTAAAACAACACCGGCTAAAGATTGATTAATAACGGCTGTAGGTCCTCCGCCTTGAGCAACCAAGACTTTTCCTTCAAATTTACCTTTCATTTTATCCCCCTAATTAGTAAATTAAATTTCAATCTAATTATTTTATCAGAAATGTAAAATAAACCCACTTAAAAGTCAAGTTTTACACTTTTTTATATTCTTAGAAAATTAATTTTAACTTTTCCATTAATCTTACTATCTTGCTCGATACACCCAACCCCGTCATTCCATAGCTCTTGATTTTTTTTAACAAAATGATATTGTTTATATTTTAGGAAAGGTCGTTATGCAATATTATACATACATTATGTTTAGCCAAAAGAATGGGACTTTATATATTGGTGTAACAAATGATTTGGCTAGACGAGCTTATGAACATAGAAATGGGTTACTTAATGGATTTACCAAAAAATATAATGTTCATAAATTAGGATATTATGAAGTTTCTGATGATGTTAATGCTGCAATTATTAGAGAAAAACAATTAAAAAATTGGCATCGTGATTGGAAAATTAATTTAATAAATCAAAATAATCCTAATTGGGACGATTTATTTGATGAATTGTTTTAATATAGATCCTGAAACAAGTTCAGGATGACAAAAAAAGGAGTAAAGGGTAAGGACATAAGATGAACATTATAATTCCCCAGTTAAAGAAAATGTAAGGATAAAAATATATAAAGAACTTATAAAAAAACTAATTATAGCATTCAAAGAATATAAAATAGAATAGTTTATTAAAATGCTAAAATTTCTTCTTTTCTGTCATCCTGAACTTGTTTCAGGATCTATTTTTATTCTTTTACCTTAAGCAGTTTTAATTCAGGGAAATCTTCTTGTGCTTTATTCAAATGCCAAGCATTACGTGCTAAAAACACAAGATGTCCGTCGTGGTCATAAGCTAAATTATCCTTATAAAAACTCTCAAATTCTTTTAATTTTTGAAGGTTTTCAAGCTTAACCCATCTAGCGGTAAAAAGTGAAGACGGCTCAAAAATTACCTCTAAATTGAACTCGGTTCTAATTCTGTCAGCAATAACTTCAAATTGTAGATTCCCAACCACGCCAACGATAGAAGAAAATCCGATAATCGGCTTAAAAACTGAGGCCATACCTTCTTCAGCAATTTGATTAAGAGCATTTGTTAAATGTTTTGCTTTCAAAGGGTCTTTCGGGCGAACGGATTTTAAGAATTCCGGTGCAAAAGAAGGAATTCCGGTAAATTTTAAATTTTCACCGTCAGAAAGGGAATCGCCAATCCGAAATCCGCCGTGAGAGGGTATGCCGAAGATATCTCCGGGGAATCCTTCTTCTAAAACGCCTCTATCTTGCCCTAGAAAAGTAATCGGAGCGGCAATTTTAATAAATTTATCTGTTCTGGTAAGTTTTAATTTGTCGCCTTTTTTGAAATTACCTGAAGCAATACGGGCAAAAGCAATCCTATCGTGATGTTTAGGGTCCATATTTGCTTGAATTTTGAATATAAAAGCAGAAACTTTATCTTCAAAAGGGTCAACTAACCTTGTAGTTGCAGGCTGAGGCTTTGGAAAAGGCGCAAAATCAGACAAAGCATCAAGCAGCTCATAAACTCCGAAAGCATTAATTGCACTACCGAACAATACAGGCGTTTGATTACCTTGCAAATAATCATCGACATTAAATTTAGGGTAAACACCGGTAACCATTTCGACATCGGATTTAAGTTTAGCTAAAGCATCATCGGGCAATAAAGAGGCAAGGGTAGTATCGTCTAAACCTTGGCATTTAATGCCTTCATTTTGAATTTTTTCTTTATTTTCGCCTCTCTTAAACATAATTAGTTGATTTTTAAGGATATCAAAGCAGCCATAAAAATCTCTACCCATACCAATTGGCCAAGAAATGGGGGAAACCTCAAGCTGCAGCTTATTTTCTATTTCATCGAGCATTACTATCGGCTCTAATCCGTCCCTATCCATTTTATTGATAAAAGTAATAATAGGAATATTTCTAAGCCGGCAAACTTCAAAAAGTTTAAGGGTTTGCGCTTCAATACCCTTAGCAGCATCGATAATCATCACAGCAGAATCAACAGCAGTAAGAACTCTATAAGTATCTTCAGAAAAATCCTCGTGTCCCGGAGTATCAAGCAGATTAAATATTTTATCTTTATAATTAAAGGTCATAACTGAAGATGCAACGGAAATTCCCCTCTCGACCTCGACTTTCATCCAGTCGGAGCGGGTTCTTCTAGCATCTCCCCTAGCTTTAACCATACCGGCAGCAGCGATAGCTCCTCCGAACAACAATAGTTTTTCAGTGAGAGTAGTTTTTCCTGCGTCAGGGTGAGAAATTATCGCAAAAGTCCTGCGTTTATATACGTTATTTTTATCCATTTTAATATTTTTATCAAAGAGTTAGGCTCTATTATTTGCAAGAGATTTATATATTTATCCGTAAGATAAGTCAAATAAAAATAAAAAAATTAAAATAAAGGTTGATTTTTAGTTAAAAAATTAATATTTATTAACAAAAATTAATATAACCCCAAAACAAAAGAGGTGAAAATTGAGTAAAATTATTATAAACGGAAAAGAATTAACGGAAACTTATCGTAATCTTTTAAAAGCTTCATACCAAAATGGTGAAGAAATGTATAATGAAATCAAAAAACAAAAAGAAAAACAAAATCCTAATCTTAATGAAAAAGCAATAAATAATGTTAAATTAAAAATGGCAGAAAATGTTTTCCTTTTTGATCATATAGTAGACAACCTAAAAAATGGAGAAGAACCATCATCTATTAACAAACAAGAGTGGAAAGATAAAATCGGCAAGCAAATATTATCTGCCCATAGAAATACTTTATTGAGAAGGTATCCTAATTAAAAAAATAACTTAAGCGCTGTTTTTCCCTTGTTTTTTGTTTGAATATATAATCAAAGGTTCAGTGCCGTTATTAACTGTATCTTCATTAACGACGACTTCTTCAATATCCTGCATAGTTGGGATTTTATACATAGTTTCGAGCAGAATATTTTCCATAATTGCTCTAAGCCCTCTAGCACCGGTTTTACGGAGTATTGCTTTTTTAGCAATAGCAACGATAGCCTCATCAGTAAATTTAAGCTTAACGTTTTCCATATCAAAAAGAGTAGAATATTGCTTAACGAGAGCATTTTTAGGCTCAGTAAGAATTTTAATTAACGCAGCTTCATCTAATTCTTCTAAAGCGGCAACAACGGGAAGACGCCCTACAAGCTCAGG
>CAYWTE010000078.1:4884-6127 GCA_964461145.1 uncultured Lactobacillales bacterium
TTTCATCAGGAGCCTCAACTTTAGCACCGAAACCGATGGAAGTATCTTTAGTACGCTGCATAATAACTTTTTCTAGGCCTGCGAAAGCTCCTCCGCAGATAAATAAAATATTTGTAGTGTCAACCTGTAAAAATTCCTGCTGAGGATGTTTACGTCCGCCTTGAGGAGGAACGCTGGCAATTGTGCCTTCCATAATTTTTAAAAGAGCCTGTTGTACACCTTCACCTGATACATCACGAGTAATTGAAGGATTATCGGATTTTCTTGAAATTTTATCAATTTCATCGATATAAACAATACCTCTGCTGGCTTTTTCAACGTCATATTCTGCAGCCTGCAAAAGCTTTAAGATAATATTTTCAACATCTTCACCTACATAACCTGCTTCAGTAAGAGTAGTTGCATCAGCGATAGTAAAAGGTACATCAAGCACTCTGGCTAAAGTTTGAGCGAGTAGAGTTTTACCGCAGCCTGTAGAGCCGACCATTAGAATATTAGATTTTGAAAGCTCAACATCATTTTTCTTATCTGCCATAGTTTTAAGACGCTTATAATGGTTATAAACAGCAACGGATAAGATTTTCTTAGCATTTTCTTGCCCTATAACATATTTATCAAGAAAATCTTTTATCTCTAAAGGAGTAGGTAAATCTTTATTTTTAATATGCGCAGTTTCTTTTAATTCTTCAGATATAATTTCAGTACAAAGGGCAATACATTCATCGCAAATAAAAACAGTAGGACCAGCGATAAGTTTTTTTACTTCATGCTGAGATTTGCCGCAAAAGGAGCAGCATAAAACATCATTATTTTTATCTTTACCGGCGTTTTTTACCATATTAATCCTCCTAATTTATTTAAGATATAACATATAAAAATAAGTAATACAAGTACAACCATCAAAAGCAATGTTAAATTTATGTTGCTTTTTATTACCTTATCGTTTTTCTACAACCTTATCAATAATACCGAATTTTTTAGCATCTTCAGCGGACATAAAGTTATCACGTTCCATAGAATTTTCGATAACGGAAAGCTTCTGCCCCGTATGCTTTTCATAAATTTTATTAAGAAGAGCTTTGGTTTTAAGAATTTCCTTCGCGTGAATTTCGATATCAGTTGCTTGGCCTTGAAATCCGCCTGAAGGCTGGTGTATCATTACTCTTGCATTAGGCAGAGCAAAACGTTTCCCTGCAGCACCGCCTGCAAGAAGCAGAGAACCCATAGATGCTGCTTGCCCAAT
>CAYWTE010000079.1:0-6117 GCA_964461145.1 uncultured Lactobacillales bacterium
ACGACTCTATCGAAACCATTTTTATAGCGTATTTTTTTAGCGAGACTCGTTTGCTGTTTTTTAGCAAATTTTTTATTGTAGTTCTCAAAAATGGCGTAGATGCCTTTCCGATTTCCTCTTAGAGGTTATATGATTTAGCGTTACTACGGCGAAGGGTGCTTCGCAAGTTGTACAATTTGTAGGTGTAAAGATGTTGACTTATAATAATATGGTTCATCGAGGTGATTAAACATATTAAAATGATATCTGTTCTTGCATACTTCAAAACTCCAATACGTTATGAAAAGAGAGAAATCTTCCACTCTGATATTCTGATTTGATGGTTTATTTCTGTGCCTTCTATTTTTCTCTCTTTTCCATTCCTAAAAGTTCTTGATAATTGTCATAAAAAATAATAATTAATACTTTATAATGAAAAGAAATGTTAGACTAGATAGGAAAATCTTTTTTAAGGGTATCTGCTTTGTCCTTTGTGGTAATCAAAACTTAACTATGTCTATATACGCTCAAGTTTTTCCATTCCGCACTCCTTGCATCTATCTCTTAAAAAGGAGTTTCGTATGAGGTCTATTATCATAGATGATGCCTTGTATATTGAGCCGGTTACAGCTTGTAATTTACGCTGTAAGTGCTGTTATTCTAATTATGATACCCTGCAAAATAATAAAATCATTCCGTTCGAGGTCATTTTTAATTTTGTTCAAGAATATGCAGAACTTGTTTTAAACCCTAATATCACTTGGTGCGGAAGGGGCGAAATTTTCCTTTATCCTCGTTTTATAGAGCTGATTAATAAAATTAATAAAGAGATGCCGCAGATTGCTAATTTAATTCAAACAAACGCAATGGTTAATGTCGCTGATGAGTTTGAGCAAATTCAAGCCTTAGATTTTAGTATTTCTATTGATGGTTTTGCTAAAGCACACAATCAAAACAGGGGCGAGAATACTTTTGCTAAAGCATTTGATTTTGCTTTGAAAGTCTATCAAAAAGGGGCTCGCTCGGTTTGTATTAGAGCTATTGTTAATAAGCTTAATATTTTTGATTTTAAGGCTTTTGAAGAAGAAATAAAAACAAAAATCGGCGAAAAAGCTTTTTTAATTCTAACTGTTCCTTATTCTAAAAACGAGCTGATTTATGCCGAAAATGCAAAGGTTGTGCGGCAAAATTTTGATGATAATTTGCTGTTTAATCAGAAAGAAGCCATTAAAATTTTGCAAGAGAATTATAATAAAGAATTTTTGCAAAAAGTGTGCCCTGATATGGAAATAGATAGGAGTAAGGCTAATATTTACACATATTTAAGCTTAATGCCGGAGGGGTTTTTTAGTTGTTGTGAGGGGCAGAAAAAAATCGCTGATTATCCCGTTTCAGCTCAAAGGGCGCTTGATTTATTAAAAACTAGCGGCAAAAATCTTTGTGAAAATTGCCGCTTTGCTAATGTTTGTATGCTTGGATAGTTTAGATTATTTATTAAGCATGAGGTCTATTCTTCTTTTTCGCCTTTAGATTTTGCTTTTTCCTCTAAATTTTCCATTTTCTTGCGGTAAAGTGAGATAAAATCAATCGGCGTGATTAAAAGCGGAGGGAAGCCGCCGTCTTGCGTTGCTTGAGCGATGATGCTTCTGGCAAACGGGAACATATGGCGAGGAATTTCAATTAAAAGCATCGGTTCTATATGCTGCGGTTCAACATTAACTTGGGCAACGCAGCTATAAACTAATTCTATTAAAAACGCGACTTTATCTTTCACCGTTCCTTTTATATTAAATTTTATATCAACGCCAAAAGTGTTGTTGTTTATCCTTGAAGCTTCAACATCAACCCCGACTTCAACTTCAGGGGTTTGATTTAATTCTTTAAAGATAGCCGGAGAATTCGGGGATTCAAAAGAAAAATCTTTAATAAATTGCCCATTAATAATTAATGGCTGTAAATTTTCTTGTTTTTTATCATTTTTTGCTGTTTCTTTTTCATTCTTTTTGTTTTCGCTCATTTTTTATTCTCCTTAAAATTTTAAAAAATTTTACAAGGTTTAGCATTTATTTACTAGTATTGCAAATTATTTATGATTATATTAAAGTGGTATTTATAAAAAAGGAAGGCGGAGAAAATATAAATGATGATTACTTTTTTAGATGTTATAATTTTAGCGGCAATCGCTCTTTTTTTGGTAAAAAAACTTAAAGATATATTAGGTACACGCCCTGATGCAGAAAATGATAGCAAGCCAAAAGTTAATGATAAAAGCAAAATAATCGATATTAACTTAAATTTTAATCAAGAAGAAAAAGAACAGGGCAAAGAAAAAGAACCGGCAAAAGAAGTTTATGATATTAATGACCCTGTTGATTCTGTCCTTTCTCAAATAGCTTCAAAAGTTCAAGGGTTTACAAAAGATTTTTTCTTAAAAGCAGCTAAACAAGCTTTTGAAATGATACTAGAAGCTTATGCAAAAGGAGACTTAAAAGCTCTTAAAAAACTTCTAACTCCCGCTGTTTATGATAGTTTTTCTGAAGCGATAAAAAATCGAAATACAGAAAAACAAGTAATTGAAAGCCAATTTATCGGGTTTAAATCTGCTGAAATTGTTATGGCGGATATTAATAAAAATGAGGCAAATATAACCGTTAAATTTATATCAGAACAAGTTAATTTGCTTAAAAATGATAAAGGTGAAGTTATAGAAGGCGACCCCAATTTTATTGAAACTGTTACCGATGTTTGGACATTTACAAAAAGTTTGAAAAATTCTGACCCTACTTGGGCGTTAAGTTCTACAAAAAATGCTTAAAAACTTTCTTAAAATATTCTTATTCTTATTTCTTGTTGCTTGCGGAGATGAAAAAGAAGACGCTGTAAAAGATGTAGAGCTTGTTCCTGTGCCTTTTTCAAAACTTGATTCTTGGAAAAATGAAGATTTGAATAATTTTTTGCCGGCCATTAAGAAATCTTGTGAAAAAATTGATAAAATAAGCAATTTAGGGTTTTTGGATTATTCTATTATTGCTATTAAAGCACAGGATATGAAAAATTTCTGCAATAAATTAGACGGTATTCAAGATAATGCAGTTTTAAAAAGTTTAATTGAGGAAACTTTTATTCCTCATAAAATAGTTTACAAAGATAAAGATACCGGAACTTTTACAGGATATTATGAGCCGGAATTAAAGGCTTCCAGAGTAAAAAATGATGAGTATAAATATCCTATTTATCAAATCCCTAAAGATTTAGTCAGAGTTAATTTGAAAGATTTCGGAGTTGAAAGTCCCGAGCAGCTTATCGGTAAAGTCGATAACGGCTATTTAAAGCCTTATTTTGCCAGAAGCCAAATAAATGAAGATATTAAAGCTCAGCCTTTGTTGTGGTTTAATAGTAAAGTTGACGTTTTTGTTATGCATATTCAAGGTTCTGCCAAAATTGCTCTTAATGATAACAGTTTTACTAAAGTGGGTTATGCTTTAAGCAACGGTCATAAGTTCAAAGGTATCGGAAGTATTATGCAGGAAAAAGGCTTGCTCGAGCCAAACAAAAGTTCTATGCCTGAAATTAAAAAATGGCTTGAAGAAAATCCACTAAAAGCTGATGAATTGATGAATGAAAATCCACGTTATATTTTCTTTCGAGAAATAAAAGATATAAATGTTAATGAAGGGCCTATCGGAGCCGCGCAAATTCCTTTAACTCCTCGGCGCTCAATGGCAGTTGACAGGGATTTTATTCCGCTTGGAAGCCTTTTATGGCTTGAGGCTAAAGACGGGCTTAATAATAATCTTCAGCAGCTGGTAATTGCTCAAGATACGGGAAATGCGATAAAAGGAGCAATTAGAGGTGACTTTTTCTGGGGAACAGGCATCGAGGCTCTTAAGTATGCCGGCGGAATGAAATCAAGCGGTAAATATTATATTTTACTGCCAAAATAAAAAGAAAAATGAGAGAAATTTTAGGAAAATGCAGATTACTAAAGCAGATTTATTAACATATAGAGCATTACAAAAAGCCTTGAATATGGGGAGGGTTAATCTTTTGATTAATTATCATCATCTTAATCGGCAAGGCTGTCCGATATATGATATTTGGGAAAATTTACTGCCGATATTGTTTCCTTGTGTTTTTAGTTTAGCGGTAATGATTACGGTAGGGCTTTTAACCGGCATAATAGTTTTGCTTTTTAGCGTGATTTTATATGTATATTTTATTAAGGCATATTTAGAACAAAAATTAAAAGAAAAAGCTTTCAAATACATAACGGCATCTGTTGAAAATTTAGTAGAGTTATGGAAATTCGGAGGAATAGAGCTTGTCTTCTCTTTAAGCAAAGCGATGAAGTGTAAAGCTCCAAAAGGAGATTGGAGAAAATTTACAAATGTTAATTTGGCCGATTTTATAGGTAATGAGGAAAGTTTAATCGGCAAGCTGGAAAATACTCAAAAAGAAAAAAATGAAGAAACAGAAAAAAAGCCAAAAAGTTCTGCTCGCCAGTTGCGTAAAAATCAGGATAAACTTCTCTCAAATAATCAAGAAGATGAAGCAATAGATGAGGATATATTTAATCTTGACGGTATTTTAGAAGATGACAAATAACATAAAAGAAGATGATGTTTTCTGGCTTAATCTGATTAAAAACGTGCGTCCTCTTAAAAAAACTTCAGATGTCCCTGATATTAAAATAAAAAAAATTAAGCCGAAAATAAGCCCTATATCAAAACCTTTGATTAATTCTGCCAAAGAAATTAAAGAACAAGCACAAGAATCTCAGGCTATTTTAGATTTACACGGATTAACCGAAGATGAAGCTTATGAAAAGCTTGCAGTATTTGTTGATAAAGCAATAGCGGATAATTATAAATCGGCGCTAATAATTACCGGAAAAGGAAAAGACGGATTAGGAATATTAAAACAAATGGTTCCAAAATGGTTGTTATCAAAAAAATTTAAAAATAAAATAATAAGTTTTGATATAGCTCCCGTTAACAAAGGCGGAAGCGGGGCCCTTGTTTTGTTGTTAAAATCTTCAAAAAGGATTAGTTGAATTTTAACCAATAATAATGTAAGGTATTTTTTATGAAAAAATTGTTAGGCATATTACTTGTATTATTTTTTATCCCTCAAATTGTTTTTGCGGCAGAAAATCGTGAAAGCATTAATGAGATTAAAAAGATATGTCCTTTCGGTATTTCCAGAAACTTTAATGTGATGAGTAAATACCTTATTTCTTGTGCAGTTAATTATCAAAAAACAGGCTTAAATCAACAGCAAGTCCGTGAAGTTTATAAATATCTTGCAGATGCTTATTATTTAGGCAATGAAGTACAGAGGGATTTGAAAAAAGCCTTCGATAATTATAAAATTTGCTATAATATGGATTATGACGGTTATTGCGGCAGAAAAATGGCAGAAATGTATTTAAGAGGCGACGGTGTTCAGCAAAGTGATATGGAAGCTTTTTTAATATTCTATGAAGTTGCAAAGAAAAATGACGATAAAGAGGCATTGATGATATCTAAAGGCATTTATGATTTATGGGATTATAATACTAAAGCTGCCGCAACAACTGCGGCTAAATATAGATTAGAAAATGCCGGAAAACCTAAAGGAATATTCATACCGCAAGAAGAGCCAAATGAGAAAATTGTTTATTAAAACGTTCGGCTGTCAAATGAACGTTTATGATTCTGCAAAACTTGCAAAATTAATGCAGCAAAACGATTATGATATTACTGAAAATCCTTATGATGCCGATGTTATGCTTTTTAATACCTGTTTTATCAGGGAAAAAGCAGCAGAAAAACTATTTTCTGATTTAGGACGATATAAGAAAATTAAAGATAAAAGAAAAGCTGTCGGGGCTCCATCTGTTATAGTCGTTATGGGCTGCGTTGCTCAAAGTTTAGGGCAGGATTTGATAAAAAGAGTTCCTTTTGTTGATATTTCTATAGGTCCTTTAGTTTATCATAAATTACCTCAATTATTAAATGAAGTGTTTAATAAAAATGCTAAGCATTTATTAGATATAAAATTTATTTTAGGGCAAGAAAAATTTGCATCTTTACCGATTTCTTCAAGACAGGGAGTTAGCTCTAGCATTGCGGTTCAAGAGGGGTGTAATAATTTTTG
>CAYWTE010000080.1:0-6052 GCA_964461145.1 uncultured Lactobacillales bacterium
GAAATACCTCGCTCCTTCTTGTGATAATTTTGATAAAAAAGCTAAGGCGATTAGGGTTGCTTTTGGCCTTGATAATATTAAATCATCTGATTTTTTTATAGATAATATGTTTTGGGGGCATATAAATAAATTTATAAAATATTATCAACCTTGTTTGTATTTTATGGCTAAAGATATAATTAATCCTTATATTGATACTAACAAAACCATATTTAATTTATCCTTTGTTAATCCTTACCCATATCAATTTAATATGAAAAGCCCAATGAATACTATGATTGGCTGGCATTTCGAGCGAGCTTTTAATAACAATTCTGCCATAAACCCAAAAAAACTTTTTAGCGATATTGATATTATCGTAAGGCCTTTAATTATAACTTATACTGAAGCGGCTCTTATTAACCTTTATGAGCAATATATCATAAAAAATTATATAAAAGCCACTGAAAATGAAGCTTTTAGAATCTATATTAAAAAATAGGCTCTTTATTTTTTCTTATTTTTATCTTCTTTTTTATTTCTATCTTTGTTCATAGAAATTTGTTCTTCTTTTGCTGCTTCTAAAGCTATATCTATGCCGTTTAATGAAAATGGAACCTCTACTTTATCTTCATTTGAGATATAAAATGTTATTAACGCCTCTTTATTGCTTTTTAATATATTTATAAATGCTTGTTCTAATTCAAATTCTGTGCTGCAGCCGTTTTTCTGGCATCTAACATAAGGAATATCAATAACCGTATCATTAACCTTAAAATTTATGCCAAGCGGGATATATACACCTAACGGAACAGTTAAATTCATTCTATATTTGCTTACCTCTTCCGCATAACCGATAGATGCCGTCATCACACTTTCCTTTTTATCTTCTATTTCAGTTATAAGATTTTGGACAACCGAGCAAACCGTTTTTTCTTCAAATTCAAAACATATTAACCGCCAATCTTTGATTAATCTATCTCTTGCAGGTTTCAAGGCCTCTCTTACATCTTCAGATATATCAGGCTTCTCCGGAGGCTTTGGTAAATCTAAATCTGATAACGGATTTGGAACAACAGGTGGTAACGCTGTATTATTTTGAGCATTAACTTTAGAGTAAAAAAGCCCTATGAAAAATAAGAAAAAAATAACTTTACGCATACTGTTCTCCTTTTATTAAAAATTATAAACCTAAAAGTTTGTCCGCTATTTCAAAAACTCTTGAACCATAATGTGAACCTTTGATTAATACTATGTCATTAGGCTGTAAAATTGAGCCTATTAATTCATTATATAATCCTTCCGTATTGGCTTTGAATATTTTTGTTTTTTCTTCACCTATTTCACTTAAAATAAACTTCGTTTCTTCTCCTACGCCTATGATTATATCTATATCGGTATTAGCGGCTGCCTGCCCTACCCTTTGGTGTTCAGCTTGCGTTATACTGCCTAATTCTCCCATTCTACCTAATATGGCTATTTTGCGAGAAATGCCTTTCGGAATATCGTTAAGTGTTGATAGGGCATAACACATTGCTTCCGGCTGACCATTATAAGAATCATCTATTAATTTTATATCAAAACCTTTGCCTACCTTTACAGATGAAACTTTTCCTCTACCTTTGAGCGGTGAAAAGTCAGCTATGGAATCTATTGCTTTTACTACATCTAAATTCATTGCATATGCAACAGCTGCGGCTAAATTTGCGTTATATGCATACCTCTCACCTAAGCCTAAGTCTGAGTGATAATAAACTTTGCCTTGAATTTCAATAATAACATCGGTTTTACCGTCTTTATTTATATAAAAATTCTTGAGTTTTATTTGACCTTTTTTACCATACGTTATTATGTCATTGCTGCCGTGTTTTTTAGCGCTAGGAATTAATACTTCCGAAGCAAAATTAGAGTCCATATTAATTACCGAAACCGTGCGATTGTTATAAGGCGTTAATTTTTCAAAAATCTCAGCTTTTGCTTCAGCTATTTCCTTAAATTCCTTGAAAAATTCCATATGCATCGGGTAAACATTTGTTATTGCAGCTAAATTAGGGCGAACTAAGTCAACCAAAGCTGATATTTCACCTTTATGATCCATTCCTAACTCAAAAACTGCGTATTTTGTATCAAAATCAAGCTTGCAAAGATTGTACGGAACGCCGATATGATTGTTAAATGAGCCTTCAGAATAACACGTTTTGCCAAAATTTTTGAGCATATGCGCAATTAATTCTTTAGAAGTGGTTTTCCCCGAGCTACCTGTTACAGCCAGCACAAAACCTTTATATTGCGACCTTACATATCTCCCTAAATCTTGAAGGGCTTTAACAGAATCTTTAACTAAAATAACGTGATTTGCGTTGTCTGGATTACGTTCTGCTATAGCTAAAACTGCACCTTTATCCATTGCATCGTTAATGTAAGCTGCTCCGTCTTGCTTTTCAGTTGTTATGGCCACAAAAATATCGCCTTTTACTATTTTGCGAGAGTCAAAATTAATCAAAGATGTTTCTAAAACTAAGCTGGGGTTAATTGTACCTCCGGGGATACCGCCTAATATTTCAATTAATTTTTCTAATTCTATTTTCATTTTATTTTCCCCTTTTTATTATTTATTATTTAACTTGCTTGCTGAATATTTCTTTTATTTTTATTAAAAGAATCCAGCTTGTCTTTTATTATTCTTTCAATAAATTCTAGCGGAACCATAGGATTATCCTCAGTTAAAGCTTGATGATAAATAACGGTAGATGCTGTCATTCCCGGCAGTGAATTTGCCTCAATTACCACCATTTTACCACTTAAAACGTTAAAGAAAATATCAATACGGGCATAACTTTTTATTTTTAAGCAAGATGCTACTTTTTCAATACCTTCTTTAATTCTTTCTCTATATTCAGGAGTTAGAATATTATCTGGTGGAGGAGTGATATTTACCCCCGTGCCGCCTTGAAATTTTTCCTCCAAGCTTAAAATTTCGCCTTCTGCTATTGTGATTGACGGGTTTAATGAATGATATTCCCCACCTTTTTCTAAAACTCCGACTGTAAATTCAAGCCAGCCATCTTTTTGCTCATATACGATATCATTATTAATAACTCTGATATAATCAACCTGAACAAACGGTTCAATTATATACATCGGGTTTTTATCTTGCGGTAGGGCAACCTCGTTATCTTGATTTTTAAAGCTTTGCGCCGGAATTATTTCGTTTTCTTGATTAGAGGCGATTTCTTTATATAATTTTAAGTTATCTACGCTGTGTATCCTTACTATTCCCGATGAACAACCGTCTGATAACGGCTTAATGGCAAAATTTTTGAAATCATTGTTTAAGGTCATTTGCTCCCAAATATTTTCAAGCTCTTTATCCGTTACGGTTTGGATATTAAACTGCTTTTTGGGCAGTGATGAAATATAATCAGAATTAAGCTGATTAACCAGCTCGCCGGTTATAAATTTATCCATACAAATTTGTGAACCTTCACTATCAGAGCCATTGTAAACAAGGCCATAACTTTCTAATTTTTCTTGTATTCGCCCATCTTCACCTTCACCTCCGTGCAGCCCGATGAATACAAAGGCATTATTCTTTGATGCTTGTCTGCAAAATTCATCTAAAGACATTTTATTAGGGGTGTTAGTTTGAACACTAAATTCACAAGGAATATCTAATTTTTTATAAATTTCTTTTGCTAATGGCTCTAATTTAGCATTAATTTTATCCGCTTCATTACAATTTAAGTATATTTCTTCAACTGTATGGTTAAGCGCAAAAGAATAAGGAAGCTGCCAAATTTCCCCTTTTTTATCCATTAAAAACGGCTTAGGGCTAAATTCTTTTGATTTCCTCAATTTTAGCCAAACATTTGTGCCGCTCATTAACGAAACTTGACGCTCTGCTGTTTTGCCACCCATTAAAATAAAAACGTTTTTATTATTTTTATTATTATTGTTTTGCTCATCAAAAGAAGATGTTTCAATCCCATATCTTCGACAAGCATTAGAAACTATGTGTTTTAATATAGATGTGTGATTAAACCCTACTCTTGATGTTTGCTCAAAAACAAAACTGTTTTGCTCCATTCCTGAAATCGGATTAATGTCTGAAAATAAAATCTTGCCGTTATCTAAAACCCAGCCGTCAACACGCATAAAATCATTAAATCCGAAGATTTTAAAGATAGCCTCTGCTCCTTTTTGAATTTCTTTTATTTGCTCAACCTTAAACCTTGGCGGGCAATGAAGCAGCGAAGAATCCGTCGGTAAATATTTTTTCCTGAAATTAAACAGTTTTGAGCCTTTTACTATTTCAATTTCCGTCGGCACAAAAGCAACTGCCTCGCCCTTTTTATTTTGCACGACTATGTTCGAGAATTCTCTGCCTTCACAAAATGGCTCTATGATAAAATTATCGCCGACATTTAAGCCTAATGCTTTAGCAGCTTTTAAGGCATCAACTCCGTCCTCTGCACTTTTTATATCATAAGTACCGATAGACGACCCGCCTAAAGTCGGCTTTATTATTGCTTTTTTAATTTGCTGTTTTTTGAAAAACTCATCAATTACGCTGTATGCCGTTTCTAAATCGTTTTTATCAACCACTTTATGAGGTATTGTATAAAAACCGTTTTTAGATAAAATTTTATTTGCGATATCTTTCGGGAATGCTTTTTTATAAGCTTCTGAAGTTCCGCCGATGTATGGGATATTATTTTGCTCAAGCAATTCTTGAAGCTGCCCGTCTTCACCAAAAATACCGTGAATTAAGGGAAAGGTTAAATCAACTTCTTTTAATTTATTTATAAAATCTTCTTTTGATATTTGCTGAACACTGCCACTTAGTTTGAAATCAAAATCCGAAGGGGTGTTTGAATATAGTTGATTATTTGATAAAACATAAATATTCATAAAAATATCAAAATAAAACGGAGTTATTTTAACTGTTTCTGACTGTAAATGGTCAAGCATTGACCTTGCTGAATTAATAGAAATTCCCCTTTCTGCTCCGGGGCCTCCGCATATAATAGCTATATTCATTTTATTTTTGTTCATTATTTTTTCTCTTATCAATTAAATAAATTTAATTCAAAATATTATACATTTTACATAAAAACAAGCAAATAAGCTTATTTTTTATCAAAAATATTAATTATTTTTTTATAAAATAAAGATTAAATTAAATTTAATAATTTTTATAATTTATTAAGGATAACAATAATATGAAAAAACAAGAAAGCGGCTTCGTATTCGTTGCCGGAAATGCTCTTTTAGATATCATAACTACTATTACTGAAAAAAGAAATATTTTAAGTATGGTCGGAACAACCGGTTTAAGTTTTGGCGGAGTTGCTTATAACGTTGCCGTTAATCTCCAAAGAATGGGCGTTAGGACTACGCTTTGTACTGCTATGAATATGTCCCCGATAACGCAAATGATACTTCACGAATTAACAAGAGAGAAAATTAGAAGCCATATTAAAATTGATGCCTCACTGCCTGACGCAATATATAACGGTATGATTTATCAAGGCGAAGAAATTGCTTCTGCTTTTCATAGCAATGCCGAATCTGTTTATTTTGATGGCGAGTTTATTAGAAGAGGTCTGCAAAATGCCTCTTGTATGGTTATTAATTCTTGCTTTGACGTCGATACAATGAATAGGTTTATTCGTATTGCTAATGAAGAAGATGTTCCTGCTTTCGTTACCGGTTCTTCTTTACTTGAAGCAGCTAAGATTAAAGATATTAAAGGAAAAATAGAATATATCTTCCTTAATAATGATGAAATGCAAATTTTAACCGACAGCGTTGAAGGGGCGGATAATTTCAACGATACTTCAAGAATACTTAATCAAGCTTTTGTCGTTACTAAAGGCGGTGACGGCGTTGAAATATATAAATCCGAGGGGCGTTTCAAATATTTTGCTACCGATAAAAAAGCTGTTACCGTTAATACTTTAGGTGCAGGCGACCTCTTTATATCTGCTGCAATAAAAGGTCTTTTTTATGATAATCTTTCTATTGATGATGCAATTAAAGTCGGACTTACTATTGCTCCTGAAATATTATC
>CAYWTE010000081.1:0-2949 GCA_964461145.1 uncultured Lactobacillales bacterium
GCAGACATTGCCCCAGATGCTTCGTGAGTGATATCAAGCGCTTCATTGCCTAAAAGGAATATGCCGCTTTTGGTATAAATATTCATAGCACCGGTGGCATTTTCATAGTAGTCAATATCTATATAAGTGCTTATTTCTTTGATTGCCGCATCTCTTAAGTCTTCTAAGTCGGCAGTAGAGGTGATCCCTCCAGCTTTAACTTTTACTATTTGTGCGTTCAAACTTTCTATTCTGTCAAGGCAGTCTTGAACGATTTTTATATCTTCACTTATTTCTTGATCGGACGATAACCTTTGATTTTGTATTTTATCTGATAAGGCGTTTAATTTATTAAAAAAGCTAGTCGCAGCTTCTATAGCTGTTGCCGTATCAACACTTTTTGATGTTCCTGTTGTTAATGCTTCAAATGCGGTTTCTAAATCTGTAAGAGCGTTTGATAATGTTGAATCGTCATTTAAAGATCCTAACTGATTTTGCAGAATATCATAAGCGTCACTTATTGTTTTATAATAAGCTAAACTAGAGTTTTCAACTCTCAAAGTTTGTGATAATGTTGCATCTATTATTCTGGTATAAGTAGCTGTAGCAACTCCTGTGCCTTGTCCTGCTACTACATCACAAGTTTGACGAATTATCTTGCGAGTGTAATTAGCTGTGGTCGCATTCGCTATGTTATTCGAAATAACCTGCAAAGCTGACTGTGCGGCGGATAATCCCGAAAGACCATTGTTTAATGCATTGTTTATACTCATACCTTTTTTCCCTTATAATTTATACCGACTCATTTAGTGTTAAGTATTTTCTGTTAGCTAAATTACCGCAAGAATCAACCAAATTTCCTTTTGAATGATAGACGGTGTTTTCTTTTGCCTGATTTTCTTTTATGCAGCCGATAATAATTTCTGCTGTCTTTTTATTTGCCGTCATATTAACTTCTAAATACATCTTATTTATCTTGCTTATTTCTTCTAATTCTTTGCATAATTCTTGAATTTCTTGAAGCTCATCTCTATCTAATTCTTTGAGCCATAAAGGATTTTCCGTTATGCTTTTTAAGTATTCTTTATAAACCAAGCTTAATTTATGCTTCTTTTTATTGGTTGTTTTTAATTCTTTTGTTTTATGTTCTTCTAAAATAGAGTTTTCTTCTTCCATAACAGAAATCAGATTAGATAAAACATCTATAATCCCTTCCGATTTTATTTCTGCTCTTTCTTCATTAGTCATAATAAAAACTCCTTATTTTTAATTTGTACTTGCAGCTTCTTGAGCTTGCAAAATGGTTTGATAAACTTTATCAGCTATTCCTATCCCGCCGCTATTTACAGATTGTTTGGCGTATTCAGAATAAAGAAGGGAACGAAACATTTTTTCACCTTGTCCGCCGCCAAACATCGAATTAGGCTCAATGCCTTCTGACATACTCTCCATTACTTGAGAGAGGAAAAATGCCTCAAAATCTTTTGACACTTTCTTTGCGGCTTTCTCATCAAGCTGATTGTAAATATTGTTTGGAGCTTGATTAGTTACCGCTCCTGTTCCTAAATATGATACGATATTTTCTGTGCCTATTGTCATTTTTACTACATTACCTTTATATCTGCCTGTAATGCACCGGAAGCTTTGATAGCCTGTAAAATTCCTATCATATCTCTAGGGCCGATGCCTAAGGCATTTAATCCGTTTACTAAATCTCTTAGATTAACTCCGGTATCAACTATTGCTAATTTTTTATCTTGATTTTCGTTCAAATTAATCTCTGTTCTAGGAACAGCTACTGTGCTGCCGCCTTGTGAAAAAGGTAAGGGCTGAGAAACTTGCGGAGTTTCAGTTATTCTTATTGTTAAATTACCTTGAGCTATTGCAACTTTGTTAATCTTTACATCTTCGCCCATTACTATGGTTCCGCTTTGTTCATCAATAACCACAACAGCAGGCATATCAGGCTCTATTTTTAACTGTTCTATGCTAGTTAAAAGGCCTACTACATTATTTTTATATTCATCCGGAACTTTTAAGCTGATTGTTGAAGGGTCTTCCATTTTTGATAATGGTTCTCCTAAATAGGCGTTTATTGCTTCTGAAACCCTTAAAGAAGTTGTTAAATCAGGATTACGCAAAGAAACTTTAACCGTTTCTAAATCTGCTAAATTAAAATTAATTTCTCTTTCTATAATGGCTCCGTTGGCAATCCTTCCTGATGTCGGCACGCCTTTTGTGAAACTTTCCGCTTGTCCTTTTGCTGAAAAGCCGCCTACAGCAACTTGCCCTTGTGTTACCGCATAAACTTCTCCGTCTGCTCCGTACAAAGGCGTAACTAATAATGTTCCGCCTAATAAGCTTGAGCAGTCGCCTAAGGCACTTATCGTTACATCTATTTTTGAGCCTTGTTTTGCAAAGCCTGGAAGATTAGCCGTTACCGTTACTGCCGCTATGTTTTTTGAATCGATGTCGTTGCCTCTGGTATTTACCCCTAATCTTTCAAGCATTGCGATTAAGCTTTCTTTTGCAAAAGGAATGTTGCCGATATCATCGCCTGTTCCGTTTAAGCCAACAACCAAGCCGTAGCCGATTAATAAGTTGTCCCTTATGCCTTCAAAATCAGCAATATCTTTTATCCTTGAGCCGGCATAGGACTTTAAGTTAAGGCATAAGCTGAAAAGAGCCGATAAAAGTAATATTTTTAACGTTTTTATAAGCATTTATCTAAAAATTCCTTTGTCAAAAAAACAATTCAAACATTTTATATTCAAAAATCGTGCCAAAATTGTTGACAAGAAAATGCTTAAAGAATATTAATTGCTCTATGGTTGATATATCAAAAATAAATACTAGCAAAGCTGTTATTGAAAACAAAAAAACAGCCAGTAAATCTTCTGCCTGCAAATCTTCTTTTTCGTCTTTTTTAACCGCAGCAAATGAGGTAAGTGATTCAGCTGCAACGACTTC
>CAYWTE010000081.1:2959-6027 GCA_964461145.1 uncultured Lactobacillales bacterium
TTCTGTTTCAGAAACTTCTTCCGTCGATAATCTTTTTATTATTCAAGAAATTGATGAAGCAAATAAGCACGCAAAGAAAAAACTTATTAAAAGAGCCGAAACTTTAATCGAAAAACTTGAGAAAATTAGAGATGCTTTATTGTTTGGTGCTATATCTAAAGATGAACTCATTAAAACTGCTCAATTTTTAAGGGAACGCAAGGAAAACGTTCAAGATAAAGAATTGTCAGAGATTATTGAAGAAATTGAGCTTAGGGTAGAGGTTGAATTGGCTAAATTAATTTCTTGACTTTTAAATTCCAAGCAGATAAATAACAATCTGGTTTTTTTAGTTAACTAGGAGATATTAGTATGAATATTATTACTCTTCCACCTGATTATAAACCTTCTTCTTCTGAAGAGTATATGAATCCTATGCAGAAAGAGTATTTTCGGCAGAAATTAATAGATTGGAAAGAACAGCTTTTAGAAGAATCCGAAGCAACATTAAAATCCTTAAAAGAAGAAGGAATGCGCGCTCCTGATGATATAGACAGGGCTTCCGCTGAAGCAGAAAAAGCTTTCGAATTCAGAACAAGGGATAGATATAGAAAATTAATTTCAAAAATCGATAAAGCTCTTGATAAAATTGAGGACGGTTCTTATGGTTTTTGTGATGAAACAGGCGAACCTATCGGTATTGAACGTTTAGATGCTCGTCCTATTGCGACTCTTTCTATCGAAGCTCAAGAACGTCACGAGAGATTAGAAAAAACTTATGATGATGATTACTAGAAATTAGATTTATTTGTTTTATAAAAAGGCTGAAATGTAAAATTGTCAGCCTTTTTTGTTCCTAATCTAATATTTCAAATCAATATCAATGTCCGTTTTTTCTCCTGCCGGAAGTTCAAAACAAGTCTTTGTAAACGAAGGGGAGAATCCTAAAAAGTTTAAATTTCCTTTGTTCGAAAAACCTGTTCCTTCTTTTGGGAATATTTTGAATTTTTTATCTAAAATGCTGTTTTCATTTTCATCGTGAATGATGTATGCGGCATATTTTCCCTTTGGAACTTTATTGAATCTTATTGAAAAAGAGCCTTTTTGAGCTTTTATTTTTTGTAGGGTAGCTTTGTTTAAATCTTTAGTGAAATTTATGCCTTCAGGAAACAAATAAATTAAAATAATCCCTTTATCATTTTTGATATTATTAATGTAAATGTCAAGTGTACCTTGGTTGTAATCGTTGTAATCACTTGATTGTGAGTAGTTGGTTACAGGTTCAAATTGACCCAAACTTGCTTTTGTAAAAATAAAAATAGAAAGGATAAACGTGAATAGTTTAATTATTTTTTGCATTTTTTATTCCTTTGTTTTAACTTGCTTTTGTGTTTGTTTTTAATTAAATGTAAAATATTGTTGTTAGTCAAGGGGCATTTTGATGAATTATGAAATTATTTTAGCATCTAATTCAGCTAGAAGAAAAGAATTGTTAGGGCAGATTGGGATTGTGCCAAATTTGATTGTCTCATCAAAAATTGATGAAAATACTTTGAAAAACGAAGGCGCATTAGAGTATGCTAAAAGAATAGCTTATCAAAAAGCTGTTACGGTTAATGATAAAATAAAAAATCCCAAGGCAATTATTATTGCTGCTGATACCGTTGTTTCCTGTCGCGCTAAAATTTTAGGGAAACCTAAAGATAAAAATGAGGCTCAAGAAATCTTAAAGATTATTTCAGGCAGAAGGCATAAAGTTTATACTGCTGTTTGCATAATTAATAATAAAACAGGCAAAATTTATCAAAAATCAGCAAAAACTATGGTGCAATTTAAGCATTTGAGCAGCTTAGAGATTAAAACTTATCTTGATTCTAATGAATGGCAAGATAAAGCGGGGGCTTATGCTATTCAAGGGCTCGCTTCTGCTTATATAAAGCAAATTAATGGCTCTTATTCCAATGTTGTAGGGCTGCCTTTATTTGAAGTTAATAATATTTTGCAAGGAATAGGAGCTGTTTAGTTGAAATGCGTGCTTGAATATATTGAGGAATACGCTATCTCAGCTATTTTTGATGATAAAGATAATCTTGCAGAGCTTGTTATTACCGATACTGAAGGTTTAAACGTCGGGGATATTTATTTTGCAAGGGTTGTTAACGTTTTAAATGGAAATAATGCCGCTCTGGTTGATGTTGGGAAAAACAGTCTTGTATATCTTAAAACAAAAGAAAAACTAGTTGAAGGGGCTAGTGTAAAAATCAAAATTACCGCAGAAGCAAACTTAAACAAGCAGCCGAAAGCTGTTTTAATGGAAATTTTAAGTAATACCGAAAAGCCAAAGATGGTTCAAAAAGGCGAGCTTCCAATTTATTCTATGCAAAAACGCTATAATCTTAATGAAATTATCAAGAATGATGAAGATTATATGGAAATTTTGTTAGAGCAAATGTTTGAGCTTGATAATACTGAAGTAAAAATAAACGGCGGAAGCCTTAAAATAGAAAAAACGACCGCTTTATGGGCAATAGATGTTGATGCCGGTTCTAATAATCCTAATAATTTTAATTTTGATGTATTATTTGAAATCGTGCGGCAGATTTTAGTTCGTAATATTAGCGGAATTATAATTATCGACCCCGCCGGAGTGATGGAAAGCCAGAAGCTTTATGCATTTGTAGGTAAATTAAAAGAGCATTTTAAAAATGATTTTGCTAAAGCAAAAGTGCTTGGATTTACAAAAGCAGGTCTGGTTGAAATTACTAGGCAAAGGTCTTATGTTCCTTCGCTTGATACATTGCAATCTCTTAAATTTAAAGCCGCTTATTTATTTTTTAAGCTTTCTTGTTTGGCAAAAAAAAGCAAAAATTTAAGTCTTGAGATAAAAATAAATAAAGAATTGTTAGTTTTTGTGAATAAAAGTATGTTAGCAAAATTAAAGGATATTAGCCATAAATATGCGATTAATTTAAAATTTTTTGAAGATAATATTGATTTTTTTGAAGTTTTATAAAAATATTCGCTTGCAATATTAATTATAATTTTATATAAAATCGGAGTCTTTGATTCTGTATCAAGAATGCCCAGGT
>CAYWTE010000082.1:0-5978 GCA_964461145.1 uncultured Lactobacillales bacterium
ACCGCTGTTATTCAGCCAGGCGGCTCAATTAAAGATGAAGAAGTTATTAAAGCTGCTGATGATAATAATTTAGCTATGGTATTTACCGGACTGCGCCATTTTAAACACAATTAAAATTATTCTGAAGCATTAACTTTATTTACAGGTAAGCTGTTAATCTTGGTTAATAAATAATCTAAATCATCACTTTCCATTTCTTCTTCAGGGTTGGAAAAATTGCTTAAAATACATTCGATAATACGCCTTGATAATTTTTCTTTTGCTTGAGGATCACTTAAATCTGGCTGAAGCTCTTTTATTATTTTTATTGCATTGCTCGCTGCCGTGTACATTTCTCCCGGTTGCCCTGCTTTTTCATATAAACCTTTAAAACCTAAACTTCCGCTCTCGTTTATAAGTTTCCTGGCGTTTTCTATCGGAACTTTTGCTGCTATTGATAAGGCGTATTCAAAGAATCTTACATCTCCCATACAAATTGCTCTGAAAATTATTGAAGGCGTTAACCTGCCATTGTCATTTAGTTGTTCGACTAATTCTTTTATACTTTCTTCACTGTTCGTTTCCATTGAAAGAGTAACCGTTGCCCGCTCTCTGGTCTGCATAACCAAGTCTGTGGCTGTATCTTCCGGTAATTCGTGGTGCGTTACTAAATATTTCTGTAATTCTTCAGAAACTCTAACCACTAATTTTTCAGCAATTTTAACCGGTATTGAAGAACGATAAACTATCTTTTCATTTATCTTTCTGTTTTCTTTATATTTATCTAAAACTTTATCAAAAGTTTGCTCAGATATTTTTGCCGTTTCATTTAAAACTAATGCTGCAACTACTTTATCTGTTTTTGCATTTTCTACTATTGCTTCGCTAACTTTTTCGCTAATATTTTTCCTTGAAGCTATAACTTCTTGTTCTTCTTTATCTTTTTCTTTTACTATATTAATTAAATCTTCTTCCGTTAAAACATCTGAACATTGCAATATCGGAAGAGATACGCTAGCTACATCTTTGGCTAAAGATAATGCAATATCGTGCGGAATGCTGTTATTTTCTTTCAAATTCTTTGCTAAAGTTTCTCTTACTAAAACTTGCGTATCTTTTACCATAAGGCGAAAAATTTCATTAGCGATGTCTTTTTCTTTTTCTGTAAATCTTTCATCATTTAAATTTTTAGCTATGATTTCTGCCGCTTGAGCACGATTTTTCCCTGAGGTATCTTGTTTTATTTTTTCTACATCTTCAAAAGAAAGCTCTTTTTCTTTCATTTTTTTGTTTCCCACTATAAATTGTATTTAAGTTTGTTTACAAAATCTATTACAAATAAATAAATAAAAAGTAAATTTATAAAGTAAATCTACGTCTATTATAAAAATTGCTCTGTTAAAATTCTTTCTTCTAAATTATGTTCCGGGTCAAAAAGTATTTTTGTTTTTATTTTTTTCATTATTGAAATTTCTGCTTTTAAAAGATTTTTTATCTCAAAATTATCAGCACTAGCATTAACAGGGCGTTTTTTATTATCTAAAACCTCTAAATTTACAACGGCATCTTGCGGTAATATTGCCCCTCTCCAATGTCTGGGCCTGAAAGCTGCTATCGGAGTTAGCGCTATTAATTTGCAGCCTAAAGGAAGTATCGGCCCTTGTGCAGATAAATTGTATGCCGTAGAACCGGCAGGAGTTGAGATTATTAAACCGTCGCATATTAATTTTTCTATTTTTACTTTTTTTTCTACGCTTATTTTAATTTGAGCCGCTTGATGTGAGGCTCTTAATAAAGAAAATTCATTAAATGCTAGCTTTTCTAATTTTTGACCGTCAACAGTTTCTGCTTTTATTTTTAACGGATTAAATATTATTTCTTGTGAGTTGTTAATTTTTGAAAGCAAGTCTTCTTTTTCTTGAAATAAATTCATTAAAAAGCCTATGCTTCCTAAATTAATGCCGTAAATAGGAATATCAAAATTTTGATGTATTACTTCTAACATAAAGCCATCACCACCGATAGCAACTATAGCTTCTGCTTCCTGATAAGTAATTTCATTATACTTTAAAGATAATTTTTTCTTTAATTCTTGTGCTTTTTTATTATTTTTATCTGCTAAAAAGCATATTTTATTAAGCATTTTTCCCTTTACTCCAAAACTTTGCTTTAACATTAAAACTTTTTTAATAAGAAGTCATTAAAATAAATAAAACTTTAATGGAGTATATTAAAATATGCCTAAAAATCTGTCTCTAGATAATTTAAATTTTTTAATAGTAGATGACAATAAGCATATGCGGGCTTTGGTTCGTTCAATCTTAATGACTTTAGGAGCTCAGCAGCACTCTACTAATTCCGGTATCGGCACTCAAAATATTCAAGAAGCTATTGATGGGGCTGATGCATTAAAAGAGCTTAGTATGTTTAGTGCAGATATCGTCATTTGTGATTGGAATATGTCGCCTTTAGACGGCATAGATTTTACAAGAATGATAAGAACCGGCAAAGATTCCCCTAATCCTTACTTGGCGATAATAATGCTAACAGGACATACCGAAATGGGAAGAGTCATTGAAGCTAGAGATGCCGGAGTCAACGAATTCCTAGCTAAGCCTATCTCCGCAAAAAAAATATTCTCCAGAGTACGCTCAATTGTTGAACGTCCTAGAAAATTTATTAGAACTGAAACTTATTTCGGACCAGACAGAAGACGAAAAGTCGACCCTAATTATGTCGGAAAAGAACGAAGAAAAGTTACTGATGATATGGGACAAGAAGAAGTAGAAAAACTTTTGAAAGGTTAAAATATATTATGGAAAACTTCGAAAATGTCGAAAATAAAATTGTAGAAAGGCAAATGCCCCCCGCAGATGAAAATCCCCAATTCATTATGCCACCTGATGACCTTAGCAAAAAAATAAAATATGTAGATAACGGTGGGGTTACTCCTGAACTTTTAGAGCAGGCAGAAACCGTCATAAAAGACTTAAAACCTCAATATGAAGAGTGGGTGCTTGAAGATTTAGAAAAATTAAATAATGCTTATAGTGCTTTCGAAAAACAAAGAGATTTCGATACCTTAAAAGAAGTTTTTGAAATTGTTCACGATATGAAAGGTCAAGGTGGAAGCTTCAATTATCAATTAATAACGCTAATCGGCAATAAATTATGCAGAATTATTGAAGCAAGGCTTTCCATACCTGAGGAGCCTATTAATGATTTAGATATCGAAATAACAAAAGTTCATATCGAGGCTATTATTTATGTTATAAATAATAAAATGGAAGGATACGGCGGTATTCCCGGAGAAACCCTTCTTCGAGAATTCGACAGCATTATCGAGAAATTCTTCAAACGTTATGAAGGAAAACTTCCTGAAAAAATATAATTCAAAAATTTTTGAGTTTTGGTGCCCGAAAGAAGATTTGAACTTCCACGAGATTGCTCTCACTAGTACCTGAAACTAGCGCGTCTACCAATTCCGCCATTCGGGCTTACTTCTATTGTAAGTAAATATCATATATTAAGTTTATTGCTCAATTGTCAAGCACGTTTAATGATTAGGCTCGGATTCTTCTTTTTCTATCTCTGTAAAAATAAAACCATATCTTATAAAAGCCCCGATTATCTTCTTCTTTAAGTCATTAATTGAAAAAGGCTTGGCTAAATATTCTAAGACATCTAATTCCCTAGCCTTTATTACATCTTCCTGCTTGGTTGAATTAGTTGCTATTATTATCGGAATCTTACGTTTTTTTGAATTTTCTTTATCAAACGACTTTACATAATTTATAAGCTCAAAACCGCTAGTATTTTGAAAATTTAGCTCAGTTATTATAAAATCTACGTGATTATTCTTTATAATTTCTATTGCATCTTGAACGCTTGAGGCATCTAAAAAACTCTTTACTCCTAATTGATGAAGCTCCGAATGCATCAAATTCCTTGAAAAAAAATCTTTATCGACTATTAGAAATATATATTTTCCAAAATCTATCGAACAATTAATTGTGCTGTTCGAATCAAAGTTGTTATAAATTTTATTCATCTAAATATTGCTCCAATTTTAAGAATAAATTACTTTAAATTAATTTTTTTTATTTTTCAACCACGATATTTAATAAAGACAGCGGATTTATCCTTTTGTCTTTTACGCTTACCCCTAAATGCAAATGAGGCCCCGTTGCTCTTCCTGTGCTGCCGACAAGGCCTATTATTTCACCCTTTTTTACTTTTTGATTGTTTGATACTTTAATTTTATCAAGATGAATATAAATACTTTGCAAGCTAAGGCCGTGATTTATCATTACTACATTGCCCGAATAATACATATCTTTATAAGTTAACGAAACTATGCCATCTGCTATTGCATAAACCGGTGTTCCTTTATTCGCGGCAAAATCTACACCAAAATGCGGCGATTTCGGTATGCCGTTAAGAATACGCTGAGAGCCATAAACGCTGCTTATTTTTAATTCATTTAACGGTTTTGCAAATCCTTCTTCTAAAAAAAACGCTTCTTTCGCTATATTTTCTCTTACTTTTGCAATTATTTCTTCTTCTTTTTTGATTCTATCTAGCTCTTCTTTTGGAGGAGTTACTTTTTTAGGCTCTAAGCCTTCTATGCGCTGAATATCCCAATTAACTTTTGATATTTCAAGTTTTTTGCTTTCTTGAGTTTTATTTTTATAATTTATTACAAATAAAGATTCCGCTTTTGCTTCTCTGTCAAAGCCTAAAACAAACCAGCCATCTTTATTAAAAGGGACTTGTTCTCCGTCTAATAATATATTTTCCGCCGGTTCTGTTATATGCCCGATAACGGCTTCTCCTTGTTTTAACTTTCCAAAAAATGCTATTTCAGCTGATGATTTTAATGATTTTGTTATAAAAAACACAAAAAAAGCTAAAAAAATGCTCTTAAAATAAATTTCCTTGCGTATTTTTATTGTCATTTTGGATTCCTTCTTTTTTTGTTTTTATAGGCTTTATAGATTTATTATTTGTTAAAACTTTGACTGTTCCGTCATAAAAATTTATCTCTAAATTATCATTTTTTTCTGCCTGCTCTTTTGTCGGGACAAGTTCGCCTTTAATATTTTTTATTATCGCAAAACCTCTTTTTAAGATTTGATTTAATGAACAATTGTCTAAGCGAATCGATAAGTCTATAAATTTTTGAGATTTCCTTTCAAATCCGAATTTGAAAGAATTTAAAAATCTCTCAATTGCAAAATCTAAACGCTGAACATATTCTGAAGTTAACCTGCTAACATTCGGAAGCCGTTTAAAAATATTATTTAACATTGCAGATTTATCATTAAATAATCGCAATAATGAATTAAATTTTCGCATTTTCAGCTCACTTAATATCGAGATTAATTCAAGTCTTACCGGTACGGCTTTTTCTGCTGCTCCGGTTGGTGTTGGAGCTCTTAAATCTGAAGCAAAATCTATTAATGTGGTATCTGTTTCGTGACCTACTGCAGAAATTATCGGAATTGAGGATTCTGCCGTCGCTCTGACTACTATTTCTTCATTAAATGCCCATAAATCCTCTAAGCTTCCACCTCCTCTGGCTACGATTAAAACATCGGGTTTTGGTAGTTTTGAGTTCTCATTAATACTATTAAAGCCTTTTATAGCTGAAGATATTTCTGAGGCTGCTGTTTCCCCTTGAACGGCAACTCCCCATAAAAGAACTTTCCTTGGAAACCTTTCATCTAAACGATGCATTATATCTCTTATAACTGCGCCTGTCGGTGAAGTTATAACTCCTATAACTTCGGGTAAAAAAGGAATTTTCTTTTTTCTTGATGAATCAAAAAGTCCTTCTGCTGCCAGTTTTTGTTTGCGTTCTTCTAAAAGTTTTAACAAAGCCCCGATGCCTGAAGTTTCTATATTATCAACAATTAATTGATATTGAGAACGCCCCATATATGTTGAAATTTTGCCCGTGCAGACAACCTCCATTCCGTCTTCAAGAAGCGCCGTTA
>CAYWTE010000083.1:0-2812 GCA_964461145.1 uncultured Lactobacillales bacterium
CTCTTTTCCTTGAACAAGCTCTTCTATTTTTTCTTTAAATGTCTTTGGCTTGGGGTAAAAATCTATGATTAAATTTTCCGTATCAGCATATTCGCTCGCTTTTTTCAAGCTTTCCGTTATGCCTCCTAATTCATCTATTAAATTAAGTTCAAAAGCTTCTGAGCCGGTAAAAACTCTGCCTCTTGCTACTTCATCTATATTCTCTATACCGCGACTTTGGGCAACCTTAGAGATAAAATCATCATAAACATTATTTAATGATTTCATAAAGGCTTGTTTTTCACTATCACTAAAACTTCGATTTAATGAGAAAATTCCTGCATTATCGCCTCTTTTTATATTTTCCCAGTTTACACCTAGTTTTTCCCACATTCCGCTTAAATTTACTTTGCCACCAAAAACACCGATTGAACCGGTTAGGCTATTTTCTCCTGCTAAAATATAATCTGCTCCCGTTGCTATATAATAACAGCCCGACGCACAAACTCCAGACATTGAAACTATAACTTTTTTGCCTTTTTCTTTTAATTTTAGCAGTCCATTCCTGATTTCTGATGAAGGTTCGTAAACTCCTCCGGGAGAGTCTACCCTTAAAATTACGCTTTTAATTCCATTTTTCCCCTCGATTTCCTTTAAAATCTCGATTACGCTTTTTGAGCCGATTACTCCTTCATCTATACCTACTCCGCTAATGCTTTCTCCTGAATAAATCGCCCCTGAGAGCTGCAAAAAAGCAGCGTTAGGTTCACCCTTGTTTTCATTTAAATCTTTGTATTTAAACGCAAAATAGCTTAAAGGAATGCTTTTATTTTTTAAATCAATTAAATTTCCCGCTTCCGATTCGTATATCAATTTATCTACTAATTTTTTATCATACGCTTTATTATTTGTAAAAGGCGCGGTATCTATTAACCTTAAAGTATCTTCCTGCTTTATATCTCTCGACTTGCTTATAGTTTCCGTAATATTATTAAATAAATTATCAGCTATTGAATTTAGATTTTCCCTGCTCTGCTTATTAAATTCTTTTTCCGTTAAAAATGATGCGCCGCTTTTATACTCATAAAGTGAATAAATTTGCGGCTCTACCCCTATTTTATTTAATGTTCCTTTTAAAAACGGGCTTTCTATACTCAATCCCATTAAATTAAAATCACTTAAAGGTGATGTCCATATTTCATCAAAACTGGTCGATAAATAGTATTCTAAGGTAGAATTTGTAAAATCTCCGCTCAAATAAATATAAGCCTTTTTCCCACTTTTCCTAAAATTAATAACCGCTTTTCTCATTTCTTCAGCTTGAGAAAGGCTAAAAGAACCGTTAGCAATCCTTGCATAAAACTGCTTTATTTTAGGATCTTTTGAAGCTAAATCTAAGCCCTTTATAAAATCTAAAATATTTAGGCTTTTGTTTACTTCAAAATTTATCAGCGATATTTCAGGAATATTTTCCGTTATGCCGTCATCAAAATTAAAATATACCGTATCTTTTGATGAAAAATCTATCTTTTCCGGAATATTTTCTTTGATAAAATTCTTGGCTATTAAAAGCATTGAAATTATTAAAATTGTTATTAAAAAGCCTATTAAAGCTTGTGAATATAAGAAAATATTAAATAATATTTTTAATGCTTTTTTGAGTTTTTCAGCCATTATTTATTGCCTTATTAATTAAATATAAATCCAACAGCGTTATCGCTGTCATCGCTTCTATAACCGGAACAGCTCTTATGCCAACACAAGGGTCGTGCCTGCCTTTAGTGATAATTTCGCACGGGTTGCCTTTGAGGTCTACCGTATTTAATTTTTGAGAAATTGATGGGGTCGGCTTTAAGTAAACCCTTAAAATTAAATCGTTGCCATTAGAAATGCCGCCTGCAATCCCGCCACAATTGTTTTTTGTATACGTTAAAGGATTAAGCGAAGTTAACTCGTCTGCAAATTCTGAGCCTTTGCTTGAGGCAGATTTTATCCCCTCGCCAATTTCTACGGCTTTAACCGCATTAATGCCCATCAAAGCATATGCTAATCTTGCATTTAATTTATCAAATACCGGCTCACCTAAACCAAGAGGCATATTTTTTGCCCGCAATTCAACCGTTGCACCTACTGAATCGCCTGATTCTATTATATTTTCTAAATAAACCCCAAACTTTTCCGCTAACTTTTTATCGGCACAAAAAAATGGATTTTTATCTATATCGTTATAATTAAATTTATCCGTTTTTAATTCACCAATACCGATTATACCGGCTTTTATTTTTAATTTTGGGGTTAATTTTTGCAATACCTTAAAGGCAACGGCTCCTGCGGCTACTCTTGCTGCTGTTTCTCTTGCTGAGGAACGTCCGCCTCCTTTGTAATCTCTTATGCCGTATTTTGAGTAATAGCCGAAATCTGCGTGATTAGGCCGGAATTTATCTTTTATTTCCTCATAATCACCGGATTTCTTATCATTATTTAAGATTAAAAGAGATATCGGCGAGCCTGTTGTTTTGCCTTCAAAAACTCCGGATAAAATCTCAACAGCATCGGGTTCTTCTCTTTTGGTTGTAAATTCAGATGAACCGGGACGTCTTTTTGCCATAAACGGCTCAATATCCTTGATACTTAAATCTATATTCGGGGGAATCCCGTCTATTACAGCCCCAATAGCTTTGCCGTGGCTTTCCCCGAAAGTCGTTACCTTAAATATCTTGCCGATGCTGTTGCCTGACATATCCCTTGTTTCTTATTCCTCGTCTTTATGTTGCTCGGGTTGGTCTTGAAGCCCGATTATGCTGTAACCGCAATCTACAAAATGCACTTCTCC
>CAYWTE010000083.1:2912-5932 GCA_964461145.1 uncultured Lactobacillales bacterium
GCTGCTTTTACTATGCCCATTACGTTGTAATTCGGAATTGCTTTTTGAGCTCCATAATATGTCATTGTAACAATTGAACCGCCTTCGTTCATCATTTCTGAGGCAAGCCTGCATACTTCAATAAATGAAAAGCAAGATATGTTCATACTGTTTAAAAAATTCTCTCTGGTGGCGTTAGTAATTTTCCCCTTTAATTCATTTTTATCAGAATAAGCTATGGCGTGAACTAAAAAATCTAACTTGCCAAATTTTGATTTTAATTTGTTAAAGGCTCCCTGCATTTGCTCGGTATTTGTTACATCACACTCTATTAACGTATCTACACCTAATTCTTTTGCTAACGGTTCGACTCTTTTCTTTAAAACTTCACCTTGATATGATATGGCAAGTTCGGCTCCGGCTTCTTTAACTTTTTTTGCGATACCCCAAGCAATTGACTTGTCATTTGCTAAGCCCATTATTAAGCCTTTTTTACCTTTTAATAACATTCTTCTTCTCCTGATAATTTATTTGACTCTGTTTTATTTATTTCTTACCATATTATATAGTTTTGTGTACACCTATTTTATGAAACTTTTGTGAAATGTTAAATAATTTGAAAAATAATTTCAATATAAATAAATTTCTAAAAGATATTTTTATTAAATCTAAAGAAAATGATTTAAATAAAACCGCTGCTTCTTTAAGCTATGTTTCTCTCGTCAGTTTGATACCTTTATTTACTATATTTATCGCTATGCTCTCTGCTTTCCCCGCTTTTAGATTAAAAATGGAAGAAGTCAAAACATTCTTATTTGCTAATGTTCTGCCTGATGCAGCTAATGCCGCTCAAGGATATATATTAAAATTTTCTTCTGCTGCTGCTAATATTACTATATTTGGTGTAGTGTTTTTATGCGTTACTGTTTTGCTTTTATTTTCAAATATTGAGCAAAGTTTTAATAAAATTTTCAATGTTAAAAATCATAGAACTTTATTGCAAAAATTTATGGTTTATTGGACTTTTTTAACTCTAGCTCCACTTTTAATTGCTGCGGCTTCTTTAATTACTAATTATATCAAATTTACTAAGCGTTTTTTAAATATTGATTATTCTTTTTTTAATCAATTAGGAGCATATTGCCTATCTTTCCTGTTCATTTGGGCGTTTTTTGCCTTTTGTTATGCTGCCATTCCTAATAAAAAAATTGCAATTAAAAACGCTCTGTTCGGAGGATTATTTACTGCTATAACTTTTCTTATCGTGAAAAAAATATTTAGTTTCTTTATTGTTAACCTTGCAAATTATGAGTTAATTTATGGCGCTTTTGCTATCTTCCCTATATTTTTAGCTTGGATATACTGTTCGTGGCTGATTATGATTTTTGGCGGAATTGTTACTTCAACTTTAGAAGATTCTCCTCAAAAAAAAATAAAAAATAGTTATAAAAATTTAATATGTTTATCTTATAGTTTTGTTTTATGAATATTCTAAAAAAAATAAAACTTATTAGAACTTACAAAATACGAAAGTATATCAAAAATCTATGGCACGATTTAAGAAAAAACGGCATTGATATTATTAGTGTTATCGAAGAAAAATTCGTTGCAGGAAATATTCTTTATATCCCTGCTTCTGAAAATATTAAAGCTATCCGTAAAAAAACCGATGCTACCGTTTATAAATTACCAAAAGATATTTCTTCTGCTCTAAATATTAAAAATCACGGATTGTTATATCTGCCTAAACCTTATATCGTACCAGGAGGGCGCTTTAACGAAATGTATGGCTGGGATACTTATTTTATAAATATAGGCCTTATATACGATAATCTTCCTCAATACGCTCTTGATAATATCGAAAACTTCATTTATCAAATAAAACATTATAAAAAAATACTTAATGGAAATCGTACTTATTATTTAGATAGATCACATCCGCCGCTATTCTCTCAAATGTGCCTAGAATATTATGAAAAAGTTTGCAAAGATGATACCTGGCTCGCTAAAACGCTTCCTTATATCGAAAAATATTTTAATTATTGGCGTACCGGTGATAAATTCGTTAAAGATTTCGGACTATCTAAATACTGCTCAGAAGCCGACACTCCTCCATATGAAGTCGTACATAGTGAAGAAGAAGCCGAATACCTTTATTATGATAAAGCTAAAGATTATTTCAAATCTATAAATGATAATAGATTCTATAATCCTGAAGATGATTCTCTTACTAAAGAATTTTATAAGGCTGATAGATCTATTCGAGAATCAGGCTTCGATTTGTCTTATCAATTCGGACAATTCTCTTCTGAAATAAACGATACTCTACCTGTATGTCTAAACTCACTTTTATACGTTATGGCAGATGATATTGCTAAAATCGCTAAAATATTAGGTAAAAAAAATAAAGAAATAAAGTATAATAAAATTGCTCAAAATATTAAAATAAATATAAATAAATATCTATTGGACAACGACCAAAAATGTTATTTTAATTATAATTTTAATACTAATAAAAATACCGATTACTTATTTTGTACCTGCTTTTATCCTATGTGGGCAGGGGTAGCCTCAAAAGTACAAGCAGAACAATTGGTTAAAGAAATATTGCCTCGTTTAGAAGGTAAATGGGGTCTCTTTTGCTCTGAAAAAATTACAAATATGCAATGGGATTCTCCTTTTTGCTGGGCTCCACTGATGCTTTTTGCTGTTAAAGGTTTAATGAAATACGGATATAAAAAAGATGCTAAACGTTTGGCTAAAAAATGGATGAAAAATGTCGAGATAGTCTTTAGAAAACGACACGTTATTAAAGAAAAATATTATACCTCTAATGCTTATATTAAAAAAGTTAAAATTAAATTCGGATATTCTTCTAATGAAGTAGGATTCGGCTGGACAAATGCTGTCTACTTATATTTTTTAAATGAAATAATATAAAATTTTACTAAAACCCTTGTTTTTTCCTTATTATATCCCCATTATTTTCCCAGTTCCTAACAAAGTCTTCAAAAGATTTATCTCCTTCTGGCAGGATTATT
>CAYWTE010000084.1:0-4476 GCA_964461145.1 uncultured Lactobacillales bacterium
TTAGACATAGCTTTTGTTTGAGAGGAAAGGATAATAAATGTTAATAAAAATATTGATGTTTTATGGAATTTTATCATTTTAAGCCTTCATTTTCTAATATTCTGAAGCATCTATAGGAGCTTCATCTTCATCTCCCATTACGGCTTCTTCATTTGAAATGGTGCATTCTCCATTAAAAAATTCATTAATTTCACATTCGCTTCCGTTTGGGAAACTGCAAACGATTATAGAAAAACCTCTCTCATCGCCTTTTTCTTTAGGATACCCCCCGTTATCAATACAATATTCCAAAGCGGGGTTAGCATTAGTATCCTCGGATTGAGCATTAGCTAAATCAAGCAATAAAATAGTTGAAAAAACAAAAACCGCAAAAATAATTAAGCTGTTTTTAATGATTTTCATTTAACGTAATCTCCTTATTAAAAATAAGAGTCTTTAATTATTTATCTACCATATTTTATAAAAATGCAAGAAAAATAGCAAAAATTTAAGACAGCCTCAACTATTTGTTTACGTTTTTAATTCTATATTGTTCAGGGTCTAAAAATTTACCTTTCCAGAGGCCGTGCTTGTTATTTCTTGCCTGTTCTTCAGCCGAGGCATAATCTATGCTGTACCTTGTATAAGCGAGGGCATTGCCGCTAAGCACCATTTCTTTGTTAATATCTATATTGCCATTGTAACAAATACTTAAAATCCTTTTGTATTTATCCATATCTTTTATAATGCACTTAGTTTCATTGGTAACAAGCTGTTTTAATGCGTTTTTTGAATAAATACCGCAAGGATATTCCCTCCCGTTTTCATTATAACAATTTTGATTTAATTCGGGAGCATCTATACCGAAAAGACGGATTTTTGCATTGTTAATTTGCAAAGTATCGCCGTCTATAATTTTTATTTCTTCTTGGCTGTTAGCATCAGTTAAAAATGCCGCTAATATTAAAATAAAGATTAAAGATATTCTTTTGATTTTTATTCTTTTTCTCATATTTTAATAAGCTCTGGCAAAGATAACGTTCATTTTTGAAGGCTTGCCTGTAATTAAACAAGGAGCTTCTGTGCCATCTTGTTTATCAAGCGGTAGACAGCGAACAGTTATTTGCATTTCTTTTAAGAGAGGAAGAGTTGCTGCATCACCGCACCATTTGCCTAAAACAAAACCCGGAGAGGAAGTTTCTTCCCCCACAACAAAGCCTGCTTTTTTGCTAAAATAAGCCCTAAAATCTTTAAAATCCTTAATTTCTGATGTTATATTTTTATTTAAATATGCTTTTGCTGCCTCAAACATCTGGTTTTGAATATCTTTGAGCATATTTTCAGCTGTGTTTATAAATTCTGAAAATTCTATGATTTTTTTATGTTCAGGTGTGCCAATTTTATTACGGATTTTTGCCATAATTTTACCGCTTTCAATATCTTTTATGCCAATTTCTAAAATAATCGGAGCGCCTTTTTTAGTCCATTCCCAGTATTTATCGGCGGATTTTTTATCACGCATATCAACTTTTACCCTAATTGGTTCACCAAAGGCTGCTTTTTGGCTCAATTCTGATGTTATTTTATCAATATAGCTTAAAATTTTCATCTCATTAGCTTCGTCGTGAATAAGCGGGACTATGACTACCTGATAAGGAGCTAATTTCGGAGGAACTTTTAAGCCTTCATCATCGCCGTGAGTCATTATTAATGCCCCGATTAACCTTGTTGAAACTCCCCAAGATGTTGTGTAGGCATATTCTTGCTCTCCTGAGCTGTTTTGAAAAGAAATTCCACCAGATTTTGCAAAATTTTGCCCTAAAAAATGGGAAGTTCCTGCTTGCAAGGCTTTTCCATCCTGCATCATCGCTTCAATACAATAAGTATCAACGGCTCCTGGGAATTTTTCGTGTTCGGGTTTTTTACCTTTAATCACCGGCATCGCTATAAAATCTTCGGCTAAGTCTTTATAAACATCAAGCATCGTAAAAGTTTCATCAATTGCTTCAGATGGGGTTGAGTGAGCGGTATGTCCTTCTTGCCATAAAAATTCCCTCGTTCTTAAAAACATTCGAGGACGCATTTCCCATCTTGAAACATTTGCCCATTGATTGATTTTTAATGGCAAATCACGGTAAGATTTTATCCATTTTGCAAAAGAATCAGCAATGATTGTTTCTGATGTCGGACGAACTACTAAAGGCTCTTCTAATTTCCCTTGAGGAACTAATTTCCCGTCTTGCAAGCTTAAGCGGCTATGCGTAACGATAGCCATTTCTTTAGCAAAACCTTCAACGTGTTCTGCCTCTTTCGCAAAAAAACTAAGCGGAATATAAAGCGGAAAATAACAATTCTCGTGGCCAGTGTCTTTTATTTTCTTATCTAAAGCTTTTTGAATTAATTCCCAAATGCCGTATCCCCAAGGCTTGATAACCATACAGCCGGGAGAAGCTGAGTTTTCCGCCATATCTGCAGCGGTTATAACTTCTTGGTACCATAACGGATAATCATTAATTCTTAAGTTTTTTAGTGTCATTTTTGTTGTCTATCCCTTTTATGCATTTAGTTTTTCTGTTACGATATAACATTTACAATAATTTGTGAAGTAAAAAGTTGACAAAACAAAATGATTAAATTAATTTCACTTTTGAAAACTCGATTTTTATATCTTTATTTTTTTACAGCGAATCTCTTTATAGAGGTATAAAAAACTTAAAAAGTGATTAAAATGAGCTTAAAACAAGAAACTCTTAGAGTTTGTAAGATTGGGGTCAGAAAAATTAAGGCGATCAGACGACATTCTTTGGGAACGAATTGCGAGAGCTGCCAAACTTATCGCTTAAGTGATGAAATTTCAGTGGAAACTGAGGAACTTATTTGCAGCAACCCAGGTTGCTGGCTTTTAGTTACGTTAAAAGAAGGAGTTATAATTTCTGCAAAAGCTTTATAACTCTTTCTTTATTTATTCTGCAATAACAATAATGCCTTTAACGTCTATTTTATTTTCTTTGCGAATTGGGGTTGTTTTTAATAAATTTTCTTTAAAGCCTAATTTTTCTAAAGTTTTTTCTATATATTTTATGCCGTGTTTATAACGCCCTGCTTCAAAAAATTGATAATTTTTAACTTTTTCTCCGAATTCTACAGTGAAAAATAATTTACCATTTGGCTTTAACATTGATTTTAAACTTTGTAAAATATCGGTAATATCTCCATTATAACATAAAACGTCAGCACAAATTATAAGATCAAATTTTTGCGCTGTCTTTATGGAAAAATCTTCTATGCTTTGGCAATGAAGTGAGGAGTAAATCCTTTTATCTTCAGCTGATTTTAACATTTTTTCACTCAAATCAACCCCGATTAAATTTTTTGCATATTTAAATAAGATTTGCCCGATTAATCCTGTCCCGCATCCGGCATCTAAAATATCTAAAGATTTTGGTGAAAAAAGGCCTAATTTATCAGAATATTTTAAAATAATTTCGGGCATTTTATATTCAAGAAGCTCTAGTTTGTTTTCGAAATTGCTTGCCATCTGATTAAAAAATTTTGCAATATATTCTTTTGATGCTAAAGGAGGATTCTTGCCTTTTAACTCGCATAAAGCCATTTGTGAAAAGACGCAAGGCTTTTGTTTGTGCCAATTTTCAGTTATTTTAATCGCTATCTTCTTTTTATCTTTATGTTTGGCAAAATCTAAAATAGAAACATAAAGATTTTGCTCAATAATATCGGGCGACGAGCTATTTGCTAAAGCCAACATAAAAAGACCCAAAGCTTCTTCCATATCTCCGCTTTGCTTGACGATTATCGCTAAATTATTAGCAGCCTGAAAGTTCTGCGGATTTATTTTTATTATTTCCCTTAACGTTTCTAAGGCATCTAAAAGCTTATTTTGCTGCATTAAGCATGCACTTAAATTGTTTAAATATTGCTCATTATCAGGAAAATATTCTATGGCTTTTTTATATAAAGTTTCAGCTTCTTCTAATTTATTTTCGCGGCATAAAACAGATGCATAACAGTTCAAAGCATCGGGGTGATTAGGGTTTAATTCTAACGCTTTTTTATAATCTTTAGCAGCATCTTCATTTTGCTTTAGCTTTTCTAAAATATGACCTCTTACGATGAAATAATTAGAATTAACCGGTGAAAGATTAATTGCTTTTTTAATATTTTCTAATGCTTTTTCAAAGTTTTCTTCGTTTTTATAAATAAGGGCGATATTAAAATAAATTTCAGATTTTTGAGGAGCTATTTTTAATGCGGCATCAAATAAAACAAGGGCTTTGTTATTGTTGCCTTTTTTTGCATAAATAAGAGCAGAATTTGCAATTGCTTCAAATCTTTCAGGATTAATTTTCAAAGCCTTATCAAAACAATCCAGAGCTTCATCAAATCTGTTTTGCAGTCTTAATGCCGAACCTAAATTGTTCAAGGTTTCCGCAGAATTTTTATCTATATTTAAGGCTTGCTCAAATTTTGCAATAGCCT
>CAYWTE010000084.1:4576-5930 GCA_964461145.1 uncultured Lactobacillales bacterium
GTTTCCGCAGAATTTTTATCTATATTTAAGGCTTGCTCAAATTTTGCAATAGCCTCATTAACCCTTCCTAGATTTTGCAATGAAAATCCTAAGCTATTTAGATATTCAGTATTATTTGGCTCGATTTTACAGGCTTGATAAATTAAATTAACCGCTTCTTCAAAGATTCCTTTTTGCATAGCGATGTATCCGAGCATATAATAACTTTCTGAATTATCGGGAAAATTTCTTATAATCTCCCGGAAAATCTCTTCAGCTTGGGTTAACTTCCCTTCTTCACTAAACTTAAGGGCTTTTTGAAATAAAATATCGTATGACATAGCTTTTTATATGTATAAAAGTTATTGACAAATGGCAAGTATTATATATATAAAGAGGTACTTTCGGGAAAGTTTGATTGGCAAAAAAGTTGGTCACGTCCGCAAATCCTCTGGTTTTGGCAGGAACTACCGGAACAATAAAAATGTTAAAAAAAACGGAGTAAATTATGAAAAGTATTCAAAATAAAAAGTATAAAATTGACCGCAGATTAGGCGTCAATTTATGGGGTAGCCCAAAATCACCTTTAAATAAAAGAGAATATGGCCCAGGGCAACACGGTATGCGTAAAGGGAAATTATCCGATTACGGCGTACAATTAATGGCTAAACAAAAATTAAAAGGCTATTACGGAAATATTTCCGAAAAACAATTCCGCCGTTATTATGCTGAAGCAAACAGACGTGCCGGTGATACTTCTGAAAACTTGATTTCTATTTTAGAATCAAGGTTAGATGCTTTGGTTTATAGAATGAAATTTGTTCCTACTGTTTTTGCTTCAAGACAATTTATTAATCACGGGCACATTTTAGTTAACGGTAAAAGAGTTAATATTCCTTCTTATATGGTTAAAGTAGGCGATGAAATTGAAGTTAAAGAAAAATCAAAAACTCTTGCTTTGGTTGTTGAAGCAGTTAACTCTCCAAATAGAGATATTCCTACTTATGTTGATGTTGATGAGAAAAAGTTAAGGGGTAAATATACTTCTTATCCGAAATTAGAAGACGTTCCTTATCCTGTTAGTATGGAACCTAATTTGGTAGTTGAATTCTATTCAAGATAATTTCTGACCCCTAGTTATAGAGGGGTTATTTTGTTGTTTATGCAGTACTAGGAAACTTACGCGTTTCTAATGCTAAGGTTTCCTGTACTGTTGTATTCCTTGTCTTTATTTCCTGTAAATGACTTTGTATAAAGTATGTTTTTTTATTCACATATATTTATTTCTTATAAAAACTATAACTAAAGTTATAATTTTGTAAAAAAAACTTAAAAAAGCTGTATAAATTAGCATTAATCTTTTGTTTAAGAGTAT
>CAYWTE010000085.1:0-5762 GCA_964461145.1 uncultured Lactobacillales bacterium
GTAAAATTCCTCTCTACCATAGCATTTCTAAGGTAATGTAAAACTTTAGCACGCAAAAGAATGTTAGCTTTTATTTTTTCTCGTCTTAAATCGATAAAGCGGTATTTTAAGCGGATATCTTCAGGGAAATCCTCTAAACCTGCAACTTGCATAGGAAGGACATCAGCGGCAGATAAAAGGGTTAATTTTTCGATAACCACTTCGATTTCGCCTGTTTCAATTTTTGGGTTAATAAGCTCGCCTTCTCTAGTAACGACGATTCCTTCAACACAAATTACGCTTTCAATACGAATTTTTTGCACATCATCGAAAATCGGAGAATCACAATTTATAACACATTGAGTAAGACCAAACTGGTCACGCAAATCGATAAAAAGCAAATTACCATGGTCACGTTTTGAATGAATCCAGCCGGATAATTTAACTTTTTCATTTTTATTTTTAAGACGTAATTGTCCGCAATTATGACTTCTAAACTCGTGCATTTTAATAAATCTCCGCTAAATTTTCCCACCCAATTTTAAGATGTTTTTATCAAAAATATCTTTAAGGGCTGCTAACTTTACCCTGATTATTTGGACGAAATCATCAGTATCTTTAGACTCGAGCAAATAATCGGTCATTTTTTTAAACTCTGTTTTTATAAATTCCTCATCAGATAATAGCAAGCGGAAATTTTCTTTATATTCTTTTTTTAATTCTTCAAATATCATCATTTTTCTGGTAGGGTTGAATCTATCGACGCAGGAAAAGACTTCTGGTGATATAGAGGCTAAATCTTCACCTAGAAATTTTAAAATTTCTTTATCCTGATGAGCAATGATATGAACGGCATTTTCCCCTTTTTCAAATAATTCCCACAATCGATTGCTTAAAAATTCTTGTAAAAGTGCATAAGTATGCTGCCCGCAAGCAGAAATAGCTTTTACGGCATTTGGGTTTTTATTGATAAGTTCAGCGAATTTTTCACTGACAATATCTTTAACTCTTTTTATATCTCGGGCATTTTTTTCTTTTAAATAAATCATATTATTTTCATTTTTAAGGTCAAGAATGTTTTCGCCTAAAGTTTCAACCAAAGTAGAATTTAAGTTATTCAAATAAGCTTTAAGTAATGGAATTTGCCAATCAAAAGCAATATAAGGAGCAATAGCCTGCATTAATTTTATTTGCTCTTTGTCTTGATTGTTCACTAATCGCCTAAAAGCGGTAAAAACCATAATTCTGCATAATTGCTCTAAATTAACCCCGCATTTTAATATAGTTTTTTCATCTGAAATTTTATTGCCGTTAAGGTCAACGAGCATATCTTCAGCGACCTTCATATTGACTTTGAAATTTTTAATAAACTCGGAGAGTAAATTTAAATCTGTATATAAATCAGGATAATTTTTATCTTTAGGGAATATGCCTTTATTTTTGAAACGTTTTATTACTTCATTAATACATTCAAGCAAGATTTTTCTTTGCACATTAGTAGTCTCTGCAAAGTCCGGGATTTCGTGAAATTTAGGGCTTTCAAAAGTTATTTGCAATATCAAATGCTCCGAATTAAATAAAAACATTAAACTAAACTAATAATATACTTGCACAAATAAAAATGAAAGCATAAAAGATAAGTATTATGAAATTTATAAACGATAACGAAAACATAAAAAAATATTGCAGTTTAGAAAGTTCATCAGAATTTATAACGATAGACTTAGAATTTATTCGTAGAAACACTTATTTTGCAATTCCTTGTTTAATCCAAATTGGAGGCGAACATAACGCTTTTTGTATTGATTTAAAAGAGGAAGGGTTAGATTTTTCTCCGCTTTATGCCCTGTTGAAAAACCCTAAAATCTTAAAAGTTTTTCACGCAGCAAGACAAGATTTAGAGATAATTTATAATTTAATCAGCGAGCTTCCGGCATCAATATTCGATACGCAAATAGCGGCACAAGTTTTAGGTTTTGGAGAATCTGTAAGCTATCAAAAATTAGTAGAAAGTTTTGTTGGTATAAATTTAGATAAAACTGCAAGATTTACCAATTGGTGCAATCGTCCGCTTTCACCTGAGCAGATTGATTACGCTTTATCTGACGTAACTTATTTAAGGGAAGTTTATATCAAAATAAACAAAGCTTTAATAGAAAAGAATCGTTATGAGTGGCTTAAAGAAGAGCTTTCAAGCTTATGCGATGAAGAAAAATACAAAATAAATCCCAAAGATGCTTGGCAAAAATTAAAGATAAAGAACAAAACGCCTTTGTTTCTAAGTATATTAAGAGAGCTTGCATCTTTAAGAGAAGTAAGAGCTGTGGGATTGAATTTACCTCGTGGTTATATATTAAAGGACGAAGCAATATACGAAATAGCCTCCAGTATGCCGAAGAGTGATGGAGATTTAACAAAACTTAACAATTATAATTCCGGATTAAAGAAGATAAGTAAAGAGATATTATCTGCCGTGCAAAAAGGAATAAATACTCCAAAAGAAGAAATGCCGCAAATAGAATCGGAAATAGAGCTAAGTAACGGAGAAAAAACGATATACGAGCTTTTAAAAGCCGTTTTGAATGTAACTGCGTCAAAAGCAGAAGTTACACCGAATATTTTAGCAACGAGCCAAGATTTGAAAAATTTAGCATTGAATAATAATGTAGATATTCCCGCATTAAATGGCTGGCGTTATGAAGTTTTTGGCAAGGCAGCCTTAGATATAAAATCAGGTAAAGCTGGGATAACATTTAATCCACAAACAAAATCCATAGAAATTTTTAATATTTCCTAAAAATATTGACAAAAAGCTGATAAAGATATAAAACAATATTCATAAAAATTATTTTCATTTTAATTGGCATAGCTCGTTTTGCTTTTTAGGTAAAGACGAAACAGTTTAGATTTTCTATCAGGATGGAGAATTATGAACGAAATTTTGTTAATTTTAAGCGTAGTTTTTTTTGTTGTAGCTTTTTTAATGAAGCCCGTTTCTCGTTATGCAAGATTAGGGATAATCGGAGTTGGATTTATAGCTTTAGGCAAAGGATTAGCTTTATCACCAACTTTCTTTATTTGAGCGGAGGCGATTAAAATTAGCTTATTTTTTTATGGCGGTATAGCATTTATTGTTATTGGGACAATAGGAATGTATCGCGAAGAAATGGCAAGGAGCACAAGAGAAGAAATAGCTTTAATATTTCTTGCAATGATGTTTATAGGTATTATTTTTGTTTATCAACATACCTTTTAAAAAAAACAGGTCTCGGCGAAGGAGGGAAAAAACGCCGAGACCCTATTATGCTCCAAACAGTCAGTTTTCGGGTACGATGGGTGTTAATCTAGGGGTTATATAACCCTAGTTAGGGATAGTAAAATGACTGCTCAAAGCATAAACTTATAACTATCACCTAAATTAATAAATCTTATTTACTATAAGACTATCATTATATTTGCACATAAAAATGGGAAAAGTCCAGTTAAAAAATCACCATAAATAGTGTTTTTATTACTTTACTATACAATATATAGATGTTATTTTTAGTAAATTCTTATAGAATAAAGGCTTTGAGGAGTTAAAAAAAGTTAATTTTTATTTTTAGGATGTGGATTACTTGTTATTAACTTTTAATTTTCAGTTAAAATGTTATTATAAAATAACAACATACGGGGGCAAGAATGGAAATAATAATTTTATTATTATCAATATTAATAACAATTTTTTTTCTTATTTATTATTTCCAAAAGAGGCAAATAAAAAAGCGTGAAATATTTTTAAGTATATTTGCGCACGAAATAAAAACTCCGTTATCGGGGATAATATCATCGGCAGACGTATTACTAAAAAGCAAATTAACAAAAGAACAACAGCATTATATTTTAATGCTCAAAGAAACTGGGATATCATTAAATTTAATGCTTGAATCGTTTTTGAATCAAAATGCCTACAAGAAAATTGAAAAAGAATCTTTTAATTTATATGAATTATCAGCAAATTTAGCTTTGTTATATAAAAATATAGCAAAAGAAAAAGGCTTGGAATTAAATTTAATAATCAAACCGGCCGTTCCTGAATATATAAAAAGTTATCCGTTAAAATTAAGGCACATACTTCAAAATTTATTAAGTAATGCGGTTAAATTCACAGATAAAGGTAAGATAGATTTTATAGTTAGCAATATTTCGGGAGATAAAATAAGGTTTGAAATTATTGATACCGGCAAAGGTATTAATGAAAAGGAATATAAAAATATATTCAAGATTTTCACAAGAGGCTCCGGCGAGGAAGAAGGTTTTGGAATAGGGTTATCGGTATGTGAAAGAACAGCGCGTTTTCTTAATAGTAAAATAGAATTGGAAAGCGAAGCCGGCAAGGGTTCAAGATTTTATTTTGATATAGAAAGAATAGAAGCAAATTATAATGATAAGCCTGTTCATATAGAAAACAAAACAAAAATAGAAAATTTTAATGATAAAGAAGTATTAATTGCGGAGGATAATTTTTTAAATCGCAAACTTTTTGCAAAGATTTTAGAAGATTTAGGGCTAAAAGTAAGCTTAGCGGTTAACGGTCAAGAAGCCTTTGAAATTTGTCAAAAAAAGAAATTTGACTTAATATTTTTAGACATTCGAATGCCGATTTTAGATGGTATAAAAAGCAGTAAAAAGATAGCCCAAGAAAAAGGCCTAAATCAAAAAACTCCAATAGTAGCCTTAACTTCTCATTCTAAGGAGGAGGAGATATTTAAACAAATAACGTCAGCAAATTTTGTTGATTATTTGAGCAAGCCTTTAAGCTTAGAAAGCTTAGAAAGGATATTAAAAAAATATTTAAAAAAATAAAAAGCATTAAAATATTGACAAAAAATAGCAGTAAGTTTAATAATAAAAAAGAAGGTGTAATTTAAAGAAAAAAGTAGAGGATAATATGGAGTTATCAAGGAATAAAAATAGAGCTGTTGAGGAGGGTAAAGGCTCAGATTTTAAGGTACTAAAGCATCCGTACGGCAAATATGGTGAAGTAAAGAATAAAGAGCTAATATCAGAATTTAAGAATATGGCAGCGGGCACGATGCGTTATATTTACGCTGGAGGAGAAAATGATCACGAGTTTAAGCTAAGGCTTGTAGCAGAGGAAAGAAAAAATCCGGTTTTATTTAAAAGATTTAAAGAGGCACAAAAGATTTATCAGTATTCAGGTTCAGAAAGTGTTTTAGTTAATTTATCAAGATCTTGCCGTGTACTTTACAATTTATTAGACAGAGAAGAAAAAGTAGGGGACGTTTCTCAAATATTGTCAAGTGTTCCATCAGCCTCAGCGTGCAAAGCATACTTAGTTATAAAGACGTCGAATTTAGATTTAAAAGAAGGGTCAATAGTAAATGCCGGAAATGCGGTAGAGCGTTTTATGGAATCTAACTCTTTATTTTTGAAAGAATTATTATCCAGCAGTGTTATTCAAAAAGAAAATAGCGGCCTTATGATACCGTCATACTTAAGATTAGCAGAAAAGAAAAACGGTTTAGATACGGAATTTTCTCTTTTTATGTTAGCAGACATAAAACAGGCTTTTGATCAAGGGGATAAAAATATAACGGCTTTATTAAAAAAAGAGTTAGAAACAAGGTTTGAACTTTGTCAAAAGACATTTTATAAATAGAAAAATAAGAAGGATATTTTAATATGGAAATAGCACTTCATAGTGAGGCAGATTTTGCCAAGATGAGGAAGGCAGGCCGTTTAGCTGCAGAAACATTAGATTACATAACGCCTTATATAGT
>CAYWTE010000086.1:0-5732 GCA_964461145.1 uncultured Lactobacillales bacterium
TAAAGGTATGTCATAACTCTCTTTAGGAAGCTCGTCAACACATTGTTCATCAAACCCGAGTCCGATTAAAATAGTTTTTTCATCTTTTTTTCTTAAAAAATGCAGCGTTTTATCATAATATCCTGCACCCATTCCTAAACGATATCCTTTCAAATCAAAAGCTAACAACGGAGCTAAAATTATCTTAGGAATGACTTTATCCGTAATGTTTATAGGCTCTAAAGTTTTACATTCTCCGATTTTTAATTCTATATCGGGGTGCCAAGAACAAAATTCCAAAACATCGTCTTTTTTTGTTATTATAGGAACAGATATTTTATAAGAATTTTTATACAAATATTCCATTGTCGGAAGCGGGTTCATTTCTGAATTTAATGGTAAGTATGAAGATATTACATCTTCTTTATTAATTTGATTTTCTGCTAAAAACAATTTGAAATTTTCAAGCAAGCCATAAGCTCCGCTCTCACCTTTAGAGTTAAAGGCTGAACGTCTGATTTGCTTAAATAATGCTCTTAATTCTATTTTTTGCATTTATTTTTTATAAAACTTAAGCCTCGCCAACAGTGTCTAATAATGATGCCCTTAAAGCCATTTTTGGCTCTTGTCCTTCTTTTAAGACATACTCAAAGGCAGGATAAAAACGCTCGCACTCATTAATGGCTATTTCTACAACGTCAGATATTTTATCCCACATTGTTTCGCTTTCCCCGTCTATCATCATTGCGTGACGAAAAATAGGTATATTCTCATTTGTCCATAAAGAAAAATGCCCGTACCAAAGTTTCTCATTAGTTAATGCTAATAGTTCGTAAGCTTTAGGCAAATTAAAGCTATCTTTAAGCTTTAATCCCATTGCGCAAGATACGTGTAAAATGCTTGTTTCAGGCATCCAAGCAAAAAATAAGCCTAAATTCCCCCATCTGCAGCTTATATCTGCTATAACTTCTTCTTCGCTGTTTCTTTCAAAGCTCCATTCTTGAGATATTATAAATTCTTCTATAACATCTAAAGGATTAAAGCTGTATTCTTTAAGATAATGCTCCGTTGTACGCATCAAAATAGCCTTTCTTGTTATAATTATTGCTAATTTCTTTAGCTAATTACAAAGCTTGCCAAACCATTTTTTATCTTGCAAGCATATCTTGATTTATTGTTTTTTTTGTGGAAAACATTTTTCCCTTACTTTATATGAAAGTATTGTTTTTCCTTTGTAATTAAAAGACTTATTAAAAATATTTAGTTTTTTATATTCAAAAAATCCTGTTGAAAAAGCTAATTTTAATTTATTATTTAACTTTATTGTTATAATAACCCGTACTTTAATATCGGAGATGATTATGAATTTAAATGATATTCGCAATAATATTGATACTATAGATGATGAAATTCTAACCCTTTTAATTAAAAGAGCTGAACTTTCTAATATGGTTAAAAAACTTAAGCAAAAAGAAGGCAAAGCAGTTTTTAATCCTGCAAGACAAGTTAATATTTTGCGTAAACTCATTAATAATCCTCAAGATTTAATACTCAAAGAAACCATAATTCGTATTTGGTCAGAAATTATGGGAGCTTCCATTAAAATGCAAAATCCTGACTTTAAGGTTTGCGTTTTTATGCCGACAAGAGGGGCTGGATTTATCGAAATTACCAGAGATACTTTTGGCTTTGATGTTAATATCAATATTCATTCGAGTATTGGGCAAGTTATAAAAGATGTTGCGGATAATAATGCGGATATCGGCATTGTTCCTTTAAAGGCGATTCATAGTTCTTCTAATGAAAATAACAGGTGGTGGTATAGCTTAATTAATTCAAAAACTTCTCCAAAAATTAATATGAGGTTGCCGCTTATCGGCTGTAAAGAAGCCAGAGGAAACGGGGAGGAAGCTTTTGCTTTATGCAGTTATGATAAGGAAGATACTCCTTCAGGGAATGATAAAACTTTATTAGTTGCTGAAATTGAAGGGTTCTCAGGCAGTGATATTATTAAAGAGTTATTAAATCAAGCGAATCTGAAGGTAGAAAATATTTTAGATTCTTTTGTGTTAGAAAAATCTAAAGCTTATTTCATAGAAATTGATGATTTTATACTTGAAGATTCTGAAAAATTTAAAGAAATTATTAGTATAGCTCAAAATAAAAATATAAATTTTTTTATTATCGGGCATTATCCTGAAATATTATTATAAAAAGCTATTTTTTAAGAATAATTTAATTTTAGTTTGCTATATTTTTGCACAGATTCTTTTAAAAACTTTATTCCTTTTGGAAAATATTGTAATATATATAGCGAAAAGGAGCAGCTGTTATGGCTATTGATACTTCAAATTACGGCCCGGATTCTTGGGAAAACAAATCTAAGCCTAAAACTTATGAGCAAACTATTTCTGATATCAGCTCTCTTAATGAAAGCTTCCTTAATGCTAGAAATGCGGGATATATTCAGCCTAACAATCAAAGATTAACCTTATTTAGTGAATTATCAGAATATGAAGAAAAAGACCGCTTTTCTTATGTTGACCCTGTAACATATAAAAGAGGTAAATATTCTGATAGTAGTGATTATTTCAAAGTTAATTTAATGGGAACAGGATATTTAAGGCTTTCTTTTACTGACGAGAAAACTTCCATAGGTAATGTCGATAAAGACGTTGATTTTTCTGATAAAACTGCTGATGAAATTTATGAAGAATACAAAAAAAATATCGATGAATATAAAAAACAATTTGACCCAAAAGGTATTCACGTTGAAATATATTATTATAGTGCAGCGACCAGAAAATCTACCATTGTTGCTGATAACACCGCTAAAACAGGCGATGATTTAAGAACAAATTTTGAAGATATGATGACCGGTAATTATAAGGTTACATCAAAAAACAAAGGTTATATGTATATAAAAGTAAGCAGACAGTCTTCAGTTGCTGAAAATGATAAGGTTATGTATATGATGCAGGCTCAGCTTAAAACCGCAAAGCCCAGTTCTGAAAAAGAAGCTTTTGTAACTGATACTACGGGGAAAACTTATGATTATAAAAAAGACCTCGTCACAATGGAAACTTCTATTACTGCGGAAGAAGCAGAGGAAGAAGGGGTTACTTCAACTACTACTTCCAGTTATAAATTTGCCTCTTCTTCTGCTCAGCTTAGTTATATGAGTATGTGTACTGCCAGCAGCATTTTATCTTCTTCTACTTATTCTCCTTTAGGGAGTAGCGGGGTTAGTAATCCTTTGTTTTCTAATTTTACTACAGTTGCCAATGCCAGATTAACAAAGACTTCTAATATTTTAAGTAAATATGCAACTACTGCTTCGATGGAAACCACAGCTTCTAAAGCAACAGGAATAAGCAATATAATGAGCTCTTCTATTTCATTAAATACCGAATTAAATACTAAAAAAGATGAAGACGGGAATAAATCTCAAGTAGATAAGTTTAAAAGTAACGCTAATTTACTTTTTTCCGGATTAAAAAGTTCAGATTTATAAATACTGATTATAAAAAAGTTGCATACTTGTTTTTTATCGATATAATCAAAATAAATCATAACAATAATGAAAGGATATTATAATGACTCAGCCATTAATGCCTAAGGCTACTGCTGTATGGTTAATTGAAAACACGGCTCTTACTTTCGAACAAATAGGCGATTTTTGCGGAATCCACGAATTAGAAGTTACCGCTCTTGCTAATGGAGAAATAGGCACAGGAATCGTAGGCATAGACCCTATCGCTACGGGACAGCTTACCTTAGATGAAATAAAAAGATGTGAAAAAGACGAAAATGCTTCTCTTGAATTAATCATAAAATTTGTAGAAAAGAAAAAACCTTCAAAATATACTCCTGTTTCAAAAAGACAAGACAGGCCTAATGCTATTGCTTGGATATTAAAAAATCATCCTGAGATTGAAGAAAATATTATTAAAAAACTTATTGGTACAACAAAAGCCACTATTGATGCAATTAAAAATAAAACACATAAGAATACTGAGGAAATAAAACCTCATAATCCTGTTAATCTCGGGCTTTGCTCTGAAGAAGACTTGCAAAAAGCCATTGATATTTCTATGACTAAAAAAGAGCCGGCAAAAGAAAAGAAGAAAGCTAAAAAGAAAGTAACGGCGCAAAAAACTTCGGCAAAAAAAGCGCCAGAGAAAAAAGCTGCGGTTAAAAAAACTAAAACAGCTAAAAAGAAATAATATATAACTAAGTGATTAGATTTTGATTTGAACAAAAAAAGAAAAAGTTGTCATTCTCGAACGACTATCAGGAGTTCGGGAATCCAGAAAATCTTAAGGGAGAGCTGGATACCCGACGCTAACGCGCCGAGGATGACAACGAGTGGAGTTTTATTTTAAACAAAAATTAAACTGCTATATTTGAATCAAAATTGCCTAGTTTAGCTATAAATATCTGTTTTTTTAGTAATAGAGGAGATTTTTTATGAATATTGCGATGATTGGCTCAGGTTATGTAGGTCTAGTTTCCGGTACTTGTTTTTCTGAATTTGGATTTAACGTTACTTGCGTTGATAATGATGAAAATAAAATAGAAAAATTAAAAAAAGGCATTATACCTATTTTTGAACCTGGTCTTGAAAAAATGGTTTTAGATAATTATCAATCAGGTCGCCTTAATTTTACCACTAATATTGCAGATGCTGTTAAAAAGGCCGATGCCGTTTTTATTGCTGTTGGAACTCCTACAAGAAGAGGCGATGGACACGCTGACTTATCTTATGTTTATACCGCAGCTAAAGATATTGCAAAAAATCTTGATGGGTACACAGTTATTGTTAACAAATCTACTGTTCCTGTCGGCACAGGTGATGAAGTTGAAAAAATAATCAAAGAAGTTAATCCTAAAGCTGATTTTGACGTAGTTTCTAACCCTGAATTTTTAAGAGAAGGGGCTGCAATAGAAGATTTTATGCGTCCTAATCGGGTAGTTATCGGGACTGATTCTGAAAGAGCCAGAGAAGTTATGCGCAAAATTTATAGAGTATTATATTTAATTGAAACTCCTATAGTTTTCACTTCAAGAAGAACTTCTGAGCTTATAAAATATGCCGCTAATGCTTTTCTTGCTATGAAAATATCATTCATTAATGAAATTTCAGATCTTTGTGAAAAAGTAGGGGCAAATGTTCACGATGTTGCAAAAGGAATCGGGCTTGATAACCGTATCGGCAGCAAATTTTTACATCCTGGGCCTGGATACGGCGGTTCTTGCTTCCCTAAAGATACTCTAGCTTTAGTTAAAACCGCTCAAAATTATAATTCGCCCATTCGCTTAATAGAAACAACGATTGACATTAATGAAAAACGTAAAATAGCTATGGCGCAGAAAATTATTGAACTATCAGGCGGTTCTGTTAAGGATAAAAATATCGCCATTCTTGGGCTTGCTTTTAAGCCTAACACTGATGATATGCGAGATGCCTCGAGCTTAGTTATAATTCCTAAACTAATCGAAAACGGGGCAAAAATTAATGTTTATGACCCGCAAAGTATGATTGAGGCTAAAAAAATTCTCAATAATCCGCAAATTAATTGGTGTGACAATGCCGCTCAAGCTTTCGAAAACGCTGATACTCTCGTTATTTTAACCGAATGGAATGAATTTAGAAGTATCGACCTTAAATCACTTAAACAAAAGATGAAAGGCAACGCCATTGCCGATTTACGGAATATTTTTGACCCTAAAGAAATAAAAGAAAATGGATT
>CAYWTE010000087.1:0-5694 GCA_964461145.1 uncultured Lactobacillales bacterium
AAGCAAGAGAAGATATTGCTATCTCTTCAGATTTTATTGTAGGATTCCCCGGGGAAACAGATGATGATTTCAAGCAGACGCTAGAATTGGTTAAAGAAGTTAAATTCGCTCAAGCGTTTTCTTTTAAATATTCTCCTCGTCCCGGCACAATGGCGGCAAAAATGGAAAATCAAGTGCGAGAAGAACTTAAAAAAGAGCGTTTATTCATTTTACAGCAATTATTAAAAGAGCAGCAAATGGATTTTAATAAATCAAAAAAAGGTCTTGTTTTGCCCATATTGGTTGAAAATATTAACGAAAAAGGTCAGCTTTGCGGGAGAACGCCTTATATGCAGCAAACGCATATTTGTGTTTCTGATGAATTTCAAAATAAAGCAAATTTTATCGGAAAAATCATTTTTGGAAGAATTGTCAGAGCTGCTCCAAACTCTTTAACTGCAAAGGTAGAGGAATAAAAATATGAAAAAATTAGTGATAAATTTCTTTGCTATTTGTTCTTTTTTGTATCTTTTGGCGGCCTCTTATATGTATGTTAATCAAAGAAAATTCCAATATAAACCTGATAATGTTTCTTTAGAGCAATTAACAATTTTGGCTAAAGACAAGGGTTTTGAGCTAGTTTCTTATGAAAAAAAAGAAACCTCAAGTAATGTAATGGGACTTTTTTATCCTCCGACAGATAATAAAAAGCCGCTGATTTTATTTCTAAACGGAAATAAAGGCGATTTAGTTCGGGCTTTTGGAAGAATTATGCCATTGGTTAGACAAGGGTATGGAGCTTATATCGTTATCTATCAAGGCTTTGCTCCAAATAAAGGTGAAATTTGCCAAGAGAATCTTTTTAATGATGCTTTAAATGCTTATGATTTTATAAAAAACGGCAAAAAAATATCTGAAGATAAAATTATTGTTTACGGTTATTCTTTAGGAACTGCGGTTGCATCATTTTTAGCGGCAAATAAAAATACAAAAGCCCTTATTATCGAAAGCGGTTTTTCTTCTATGGTCGATATGGCTAAAGTTTCATACGGGTTTTTGCCGGTTAAATATATCTTAAAAGATAAGCTTGAAGCAGAAAAATATATTAAAAATGTTAAAGTCCCAAAATTGCATTTACACGGTAAAGCAGATGAGGTTGTTCCTTTTTATTTAGGTGAAAAACTTTTTTCTGTAGCAGAAAATCCAAAAGAATTTATTGAATTTAAAGACGGAAAACATAATTTAACCGAAAACGGAGTGTCTTTTAAAATATTAAAATGGCTTAAAAAACTTTAAGATTTAGGCTTTAAGGCTTTTTAACTCTTCTTGCCATTTACTGACTTCATAACTATCGTTTAAGCCTTCATCGTAAAGTTTAATCATTAAATTACAAAGTTTTTCATTAATGGGCATTAATTTTTGATATTTTTTAACTAACCCTTCAGTTTTGTTGTAATCCTTTGAATTTAAATAGTTTTCTGCCGCAATTAAATAGCTCTGGGGTTGCTTATCATTATTATATTTAAATAATTTTTCTAAAATAATAATTCTCTCGGAATTTTTCTCACTTTTAGAATTTATATCAGCAAAAGCTGCTGCTATATTTTCAGAAGGTGCATTCTCCCAAGCGGATACTAATAACTTATTGGATTGTTTAATGTTGTTTTCTTCATTATGAATTTGAGCAGCTTTTAAAACTGCGTCTTCATTTTTAATATCTTGAACAGCGGCTTCTAAAATATGTTTTTTATAGCTTATTAAATCTTCTTTATTCTTAGCAATCAGAGCTAAATCATAGAAAATTCGGCTTTTTAATGCAGCTTTTTGCGGTAAAGACAAAGGGTAAGATGAATCGCCGATTATATCTAAAGCTTTTTGATAAAGCTTGTTTTTTACTAAAATTTCAGGATAATTTTCATTTACCCATTTAATATTTTTATGGTCAATAATAAATCTTTCTAAAAGAGTTAAAGCGCTCGAATAATTTTGTTTTTCTATGTATTTTTCTAATATTTTATGTCCGGCAAGCAAGGCTAGCTCTCCATTTTCTTTAAGCAATACAGAATCTAAATCGTCAATGCATTCTTGATTTTTTCCTTCTAAATCTTTAATAAAAGCCTCAATAATTCTTGCAAAAGAGGATTTTTTATCTTTTATTTGCGATAAGGACGTTTTCAAAGAAGAAATATCGCCAGCCATATAATTAACTAATCCTCCTGCAAAAATACCAAATTCTCCGATTTTTTGCTCTTGAGATTGTAAATATTTTTTTTCCAGCTCCGTTGTTATTTTTGAAACTTTTTCTTCTATTATTTTATTTTCCCTTTTTTTCTTTTTATATATTCTAGATATAATCGCAGGCAAACTAATGATTTGCCATAAAAATGAAAATATTCCTTTAGATAAAAATAATATTATAAAGCAAAGAATAATTAAGCTTATAAATACGGGAACAATTGTTACAAGCTGATAGCCGAGCCAGTTTATTTCTACTTGTCCGGGGGTTTCAAGAGATAAAGATACCCCATAAGCTATTGTAAGGGTAATAATGGTTAAAAATATGACTCTAAACATCTTTTATTCCTTGCTGTTTTGCTTAATCTTATTAATTAAATCTAAAATAAGAGAAGATAAAAATTCTTCTGCTTTAATTCTTAAAGAAGCATCAACAAGCCAGTTATCAAAAACCATTAACGCTCGCTCATTACTAATTTGACCCAAAGCTTTTATTGCTCCTGCAAGGTCTTGTTTTTCAAGTAATTTTTCAGCCTTATTGACTAAATCTTCGGTGTTTTCGATATTGCCTGAGGTCGTTTCTGATGAAGAATTTGTTTTTCTTATTAAAAAAACTTTACTTAAAGCTTGTAATGATTTTGTTTTCCAATTTTCATTATTATCTTTTATTTTTGAGGCCGAAACAATTAAAGGAGCTAAGCTTTTAAATTTATATGATAGGCTTAAACTTGAAGGAATGCCCTTACCGGCTTCTTGTTTTAAAAAGGCAATTTTACTTAAAAAGGCTTCATCATCTTTGAAAAAAGTTTCAAGCTCGTTTAATTCTTTAGCGTAAGGAGAGCCTTGATTTAACTTTTCTCTTAAGGAAATTGCAGCAATTAATTTAAGCTCAGAGTTATCATTTGGCAGAAGCCCCGCGATTTTATTTTCTGCGATAGAAATTCTTTCGTTTAAGGTTTCTAATACATCAGTATTTAAGCTTTGCTCTTTTAATTCTTTTAGCTGTTTTTGTAATTCTTGTGTTAAGATGGTTAATTCTTCAACTTTTTTTAAGGCAATATCATTTTGTTTGATATTTAAAATTTCCCTTGAATTTTCAGCGGAAAGCCTTGCAATTTCATTAATTTGTGATGAAACTAAAGAAGTGTCGGGCTGATTCTTTGATACTTGCCGCTGAAGATATGTTTGCAGATTTTTTATATCTTGAATTTGCTTGGTATTATCAATAGAAAGCTTTGAAAAATCTAAAAAATATTTTGGCAGAGCACCACATTTTAAGCTTGACGGCAAGGATTCATACCATAAAGGCATTGATAAATATGCAAAAAATATCACTAAAATAATTGAAATAAAACTGTGACGATAAGATTTATTTTTTTTACAATCGCTTGGTTCTGAAGGCTTTGTTTCGTTATTAATAAGCTCTTGGGCTTCAAGTTTTGATGATTTTGCTTGTTTTTTTTCTGTCATTTGGCTAAAACTCCTAATTAACAAATAATAATTTATAAGGATTTTCAATTTTATGCAAGAAAATATAAAAATACTGGGTATAGAAAGCAGCTGTGATGAAACTGCTGCAGCAATAGTTGATGGGGATAAAAATATTCTTGCACATAACATTTTATCACAAATTAATGAGCATAAAAAATTCGGAGGAGTCGTTCCTGAAGTTGCAGCAAGGGCACATTTGGAAAGTATTGATGATATAATTATTAAAACTTTAAAAGATGCAAATATGAATTTGATTGATGTCGATGCTATCGCTGCAGCTTGTGGTCCCGGACTTATCGGCGGAGTTATTGTTGGGGCAGTATTTGCAAAGTCTATGGCAGCCGCAATGAATAAGCCCTTCATTGCAATTAATCACTTAGAAGCTCACGCTTTAACCCCAAGACTAACTGAAAAAATAGGTTTTCCTTACTTAGTTTTACTTACTTCCGGCGGTCATTGTCAGATATTAATAGCAAAAGGGCTCTCTGATTTTGAAGTTTTAGGCGGAACAATTGATGATGCCGCAGGAGAAGCTTTTGATAAAACGGCAAAAATGTTAGGACTTCCCTATCCCGGAGGACCTGAAATTGAAAAATTAGCTCTTTTAGGAAATCCAAAAGCTTTTAAATTCCCAAGACCGCTTAAAAATCAAAAAAATCTTAACTTTTCTTTTTCCGGCTTAAAAACTGCAGTTAGAATTGCAGTAGAAAAGCAGGGTTGCTTAAATGAAAGCATAAAAGCAGATATTTGTGCTTCTTTTCAAGCAGCAGTTTGCGATTCTATTGAAGCAAAAATAACTAAAGCAGCATTATTATTTAAACAAAAATATCCGCAAGGCAAATATTTAACCGTTGTTGGTGGCGTTGCAGCTAATAAGGCTTTGCGGGCTGTTTTGGAAAATATTGCTGCTAAAAATAATCTGCTTTTTGCTGCTCCTCCGGTTAAGCTTTGTACCGATAACGGAGCGATGATTGCTTGGGCAGGGCTTGAGTATTTTAAGGCAGGAATAACGCATAGTCTTGATTTTAAAGCAAAACCAAGATGGCCTTTGGGATAGTCCGCTATATTTTTTTGACAAAAATCATAAAGCTATTGACAAAAATAGAACAAGAGAGTATTCTTTCGGAGTAAAAATCTTTTGATAAGCTTATTTTTGTAAATTTATTTAGCGTAAAGCTGTAAATAAAAACAAAAAAAGCTTGTCAAAAGACAGGTGATTGAAATGAGTTTAATTAAAGAATTAAAATTTGCTTGGAAAGTTTCTAAGCTTGAAAAGCAGGTCGATGCATTAGTTGAAGACCTGTACGCTTTAAGCGAAAATGAGAGCGCCTTTAAAGCTGCTCTTTATTATATTTCAGGATATAATGAAAAAGAGATAACAAATATTGTTTCTGAATGGACAAGCCTTAAAGCCTTAATTCTCATTAATCCTGAAGAGGTAATAAGTTCGCTGAGAATTCAATATTTCCTTTCACAGAAAGGACTGGATATATTGGAAAAACTTATAAAAAACCCTACTTTGAAGGAAGTTAAGCTTCCTGAAAGAAGGGCTCCGAATATTCTGTACTACAGGATAAAATAGGATACTGCGAACTGGAGAGTTTTTGATTAAGCCGCTTTAATTTTTTTTAAGCGGTTTTAATTTTTTTAAGGATTAATTACAAGGTAAAGCTCAGCTCTAAGCTCGTCTAGCCCGAAGCTTTTTGCTGAACTGGTGGCAATTACTCTAGGATTGCACGCCGGATGATTTTTTAATTTATTAGCAACGTCATTTTTAATATTTTCTAAATCTTGAGCATTAATTTTATCGGTTTTTGTTAAGACAATATTATAATTAACTGCGGCGGAATCAAGAACTTTCATTATCTCTTCATCATTATTTTTAATACCGTGACGGCTATCAATTAAAAGGCAAATCCTTGATAAATTTGAACGACCTTGCAGATAATCCATTATCAATTTATTCCAGCCTAAAACTTCTTTTTTTGG
>CAYWTE010000088.1:0-5625 GCA_964461145.1 uncultured Lactobacillales bacterium
GGTGGAGAAATAGAAATCTCCGGAAAATCAGTAAATAAAAATATTATAATTAAGATAAAAGATAACGGTAAAGGTATCGAAAAAGATAAGCTAAAAAATATATTTGAGCCATTTTTCTCAACAAGAAAAAATGAGGTATCTGATAGCGGAACAGGCCTCGGCCTTACTATTACCAAAGACATCATTCATAAATTCGGCGGAAAAATAGAAGTAAAAAGTAAACTCGGAATTGGTACAGCTTTTATTTTAAATTTGCCAAATGCAAAAAAATCTTGATAAAACTTTAGTTTAATATTATAAATGCTCCAATATTAAGGAGAAAAAAATAATATGGCTAAAGAAGAGCTACTGGAATTTAAAGGCGAAGTTATAGAAAAATTACCTAACGCTATGTTTAAAGTTAAGCTGGAAAACGGTCACGAAATATTAGCACACACTGCTGGTAAAATGCGTAAATTCAGGATACGAGTTATGGTTGGCGATGTCGTTAATATAGAAATGACGCCTTATGATTTATCTAAAGGTCGAATTTCTTATCGTTATAAAGATAAAGAAGCCGGAAGTGAGCTTGATAGAAGCAATCTTATAGAAGATTAAAGATTAAATTATTATTCCTGCTGAATTGGGGTTGTTTTACTTTCCTCAAGGCCTTTGTCTTGAGGATTTTTAGTGTTTTGATTATTCTTATTATCAATATTTTCATTTTGTTTTTTATCGTCATAAAGAGAACTAATTCCTGATGCTTTGATTTTTTCTAAATGTCCGCCTAAAAATCTTTGAAATTTCTTAGCCTGATCAATTTGTTCGGTAATTTCATTAAGATTCTTCGGATCGCTATTATTAGTTAAAAGATTAAAAATTTCTTCGAATTCATTCCCTTTGAAAAATGGCTTAAAATTCTTCTCAATTAGCGTTACAATTTGTTCTCTCCCATCTAATTTTAGAGCAGTAATCCAATCAAGAATTAGTAAGGCTTGTTTTTTATCAATAGATTTGCCTTTAACTGGTTTTTTAACTAATAAATGCAGAGTATCTGCTGCTGAACGCCATAATTTATTAGACCAATATATATCTAATTTTAATAATAAGGCTTCTTCAGACTTATCATCTTCAATTAAAGCAAGAGCTCCTCTAAATTTGCCAATATCTGCTAAAGCTCTAACCATTAAATATAAGCGCTGTTTTTTTAATTCGGAGTTCATAAATTCATTGTCAGTATTTTTAAGCGTGATAATAGCTTCAGCAGGTTTATTATTTATAAGGTAAACTAAAGCCAACCTCGCCCCTAAAATGGGTTTTTCTTTTAATGGAGTATTTTTATTTTCCAATAAAGATAAAAGAAGTATTGAGGCATCATTTAGTAAATCAACGCTAATTAATCTGTCGGCTAATTGCTTGGTAATCTTTATGCCTAATTCATTGTCAGGAACTAAATCATTAAATTCTTTATATATAGCAAGAGCTTCAACAGGGCTATGCTCTCCAACATTAGGGTTTAGATAATAATCGATAAAATTCTGATTCATTTTTGCAGCAAAAGCCTGAGATTGCGCCTCTTTTTGAAAAACTATAACCGCATCTTTTAATAGTCTTAAAAGAGCAGAATAATTCCCATCTTGCTCATATAGGTCAGCAAGAATTTCAACTAAATTAATTTCGAATTCATCTCCTCTCCAGCTCATTCTAAGAGTTTGAAGTATTTGCGCTGCCTTTTTAAAATCTAAAAGCCCAGTTTGAAGCTGCTGTAAAACAAGCTCTTTAGCCGCTAGAGTACTATATTTCCTATCATCTAAAGCAATGGCATCTTTAAGATCTTTTTGAGAATTATAAAAATTTAATTTATTTTGCTCTATTAAAGCTAAATAATAGAGAAAATTAGCTTTTTCAGCATTAGAAAGTTCAGCTTTACTTAAATATTCATAAGTTTTATTAACTAGCATTTCTTTGCCTTCATAAAAAGCCGATTTTAATGCGATAAGATTTATTTTATTTTTAAAAAAATCCGGATAATCATCAGCAGAATATAACGTTTCAAGGATATTAGAAGCAAATTTGGCGCTGTTCTTTTCATCTGTTGCAGCTAAACTTAAATTTTTGAACAATTGAGCTTCGATTTCATTACTTAAAGATTTATCAGAAAAATCATCAGCTGCTTCTTTATATCTTTGCATTAAAAAATTGGTTAAGCCTTTTAACGCAAAAAAAGCTCCCGTATTATTATAATCCGGGTTCCTTTGAAGAAGCCTAATAACTCCCATTGCTTCAGCTGACATATCGTTAACAATATAATATCTGGCAAGTTCCATTCTTAATTTTGGAATTTCTTCTTCCGAAGAAATTGAAAGCCGAAGATTTAAATCAAATCTATCCAATTTTGATTTTGCCCCTCTAAAAGAGTTCCATCTGGAAAAATCAAAAGGTTTAAGCGCGTCTTCTTTTTTAATATTAGTAATATGCCCAAGAAAAGTGTTCCCAGAAAGCGTAACCCCGCCTTCAAGATTAGATGTAACTTCAACGCCGTTATTAAACAGATTAATATTAATATCGTCTGATTTCGGTGTAAAAACAATGCCTTGAGCTGTTTCAGGCATTTCAAATTCCATATATTCTCGATTAGGGAAAATACCGTATCCTTGAGAAAATGTAGGGATTACGAGCATTTCATCTCCTACTGCAGGGTCAACAATGGGGAGCATTTTACTTGCATCTTGAACAGGAATGAACAATTCAAGCTCACCTTTGTTTTTATATTTTGTTTCTACTTTTATTTTATTTTGCGGCATAGAATCTTTATTAATAAGGTCAACTATCCAAAGCAGACCTTCTTTTCTAACGTATGGGTAGAAATTATGCAAGGTTAACATTCTTAGAACGGTGGCTCTTTTATAAGGTATATTAACAACATCTAAGATAACGTCAGAACCCATTTGTTTGATTTTATTTAAATCTATATTTTCTTTTCTATCAAAAACTAACCAAACATAGCCTGCTCTTTTGAATACAGACATAGCTGTGCTTCTGCGCCAAGGAAAGTTAAGGCTGACTATTCTTGATTGCTGGTTATCTTCTTTGGATAAGTATTGCGATATTTTTTGCTTTTCATTCTTATTAGCTAATTCTTTTTCGTTATCAAGAGCATTCTTGATGATAGGATTTTTATCTTTTACAGTATTTTGAGAAGAGGCTACTTTAGGAGTTATCGGATAAATTACATCTATAACAGCCTTTTTATTAAGCTTAAAAGAGCTTAAAAATATCGATGGAATGCTAATTGTAATTTCATTTTCACCAGATATAACTTTAGTTTTTTTAAGATCATCAGGAAGTTTGGCTATTAACGACTGAAAATCAATATCTTTATTAGTTTTTATAATAATTTTTGTTTGCTCTTTTTGTTTTTCGAGCTTATAAAAAATAGGCTCATCATCAGAGATAGTAAACCTGCAAAATCCATCATATATTTCTGTATTAACGTTTAAGTATCTGCTATTTTTTTCAATTTGCTTAGAAGGCTCTCCTAAAAGGTCGATATATATGGCATTATTATTATCAAAAGAGCGCAAAATATAGTTTTTTTTAAGACCAATATAAATTACTTTGTAATTTTGAGAAACATCAACACTTTTTATGTATCCTTTTAAATTTTCAAGAAAATAAGATAAATCATAAGATATAGGATAAGAAAATCTTAATTCAAGATAATCATCTTTTATTTCAGCATTATATTCAACTGGGCTTTCAAATTCGAAAATCATTCTGGCAAAATTATCAAACTCTTTAGCCGAAGGTTGAAGCATAGCAAAAGCAGGTCGTTTTGCACAAAGCAAAATAACAAATACAAAAACTGCAATTGCAGCAATGATTTTCTTAAAAATCATAAGACCCCTTAACCCTTATAAAATTTCACCAAATCATAATACAATAAGCTGTCATTATCTGCAAAAGTTTTTATTTACTTATTAACGGTTTGGTTAAAAAAATACTCCGATAAAGAGATTCCAAAAGCTGCCGTAACAAAAGATAAGCTTCCTAAATATTGTCCTGATTTTTTTTGCGGGGATTCAGAAGAATAAACGCAAAGAGATTTGAGAGTAATATTTTCTGATTTGCATAATTTATTTAATTTTCTGGCAAGCGGACAATATTGCGAGGCAGAATTAATCGAGCCGATTTTTATTTTATGAATATCATATCGCAATGCAGCGCCCATACTGGATATTAAAGGTATTTTCATATCCTCGCAAGTTTTAATGATTGCAATTTTCGCATTAACGTCATCGACAGCATCTATGACAAAACTTGGCTTATATTCGACAAAAATATTATTAATATTATCTTTATTTATTTTTAAGTTTAAAGTTTTAACGCTAGCTTGAGGATTAATTAAGCTGGCTCTATCTTTAGCTGCATCGACTTTTGCTTTACCGACATTATTTTGTAGGGTTAATATTTGCCGGTTTAAGTTTGTTATGTCAATATTATCAAAATCAATGAGCAAAAAATCCTGAACTCCAAGGCGTAAAAGGGTTTCGAGCGTATATCCTCCAACACCGCCAAGTCCTGCAATTAGAATTTTTGCCGACTGTATTTTATTAAAATCAGCGTCATTTATAAGAGCTTTAGTGCGCTCAAACATATCATTCATAAGAAATAAGCCTTTCAAAATTATCAATAAAAATTTTTGCCAGAGATTCAATATTAATCCCTAATATTTGAGCTACTTTTTCATAAACAAGCTTAATATTATCAAGGCAGTAGCTATCAGAAGCGTCTGTTTCTAATAAAAGCTTGTTTATTGGAATGGATTTTAAGACTTTTACTGCTTTTGAATTATTTTCTTTTAATATTTTAGTATTGATAGAAAAATAACCGTTAATTTTTGTAAAACGCTTAGTATAATTCTCATTTCCGTTATAACTATGGAGTAAAAAAGCTTTTACCGGATATTTAGTTAAAATATTTAACATCTGCTCATAAGCTTTAACGCAGTGCAATATAACCGGTCTTTTATAAATGGAGGCTATTTTTAATTGAGCTGTTAAAACGTCTTTTTGTAAGCTAAATTCGATATTTTTAACATTATCAAGCCCTATTTCTCCAATAAGCGATTTTGGGTATTTAAGCAGAATATTTTCAAGATATTTTCGAGTCATATCATTAAAATCTTCAGCATACCAAGGGTGAATGCCAAAACATGGGATTATTTTTTTATTAATAAAAGCCGCATTTTCTAAAGATTTGAAATCAGAAAATTTTGCTGCACAAGACAACATAAAATTAACATTTTCCGCAGTATAAGCATCTTTGAAATAATGATTATGAGCATCAATTAGACTTATCAATTTTTTTACCGTAAAAAATAGCGGTTTCATAAAAAACTATCAATGCGATAGCCATAAATATCTGGCTGATTATATCAGGCGGGGTTAAGACAGCGGCAATAATAAAGCTTATAACTACGGCATATTTCCTAAAAGAAATTAGATTTTGAGCACTGATTATTTGAGTTTTTATAAGAAGAGCAAGAATTACCGGCAATTGAAAAGCCAGCCCAAAAGCAATGATAAGAGAAGTTATCAAACTTAAATATTCACTGATTTTTGCTTCTAATTCTATCGGCATAAC
>CAYWTE010000089.1:0-5596 GCA_964461145.1 uncultured Lactobacillales bacterium
TGTCTAGAAAGGGTTATAAAGAAGGCGAATTAGGGTTTTTTATCGCTCTTTGTGCTGGGTTGTTCCCTCTAATATCTTATTTGAAGGCTAAAATAGAAAATGACAGAAAAGCTTAATCATATCAGAATCCTGCAAGCAATGGCCGGCGCTTCCCACGGAGGTGCGGAGAATTTTTTTGAAAGACTAACCATAGCCCTAAATGATAAAGAAGTGCAGCAAAAGCTCTTGATTAAGCCGGATAAAAACCGTTTGTTAAGATTATCAAACGCTGGTCTTGATATTAAAACTGCTCCTTTTGGCGGAAAACTTGATTTTAAAACAAAAATAATCTTTAAAGAAGTGCTTGAAAATTATCGTCCGCATATTGTTTTTACTTGGATGAATAGAGCTTCGGGCTTTTGTGAGCGCTCTAATAAATATCTGCACGTTGCAAGACTCGGCGGTTATTATAATTTAAAATATTATAAAAATTGCGATAGATTAATCGGAAATACTCCTGATATCGTTCAATATTTAATTAAAAACGGCTGGGATAAAGATAGAGCTCATTATTTGCCTAATTTCGTTGAATTAAAAGCTGATGAAACAATTTCCAGAAGAAATTTGGGAATTCCTGAAGGCGTTAAAATTCTTTTCTCTTTAGGGCGACTCCACGAAAATAAAGCTTTTGAAGTACTAATTCGAGCCTTAAAAGAGCTTCCTGACGTTTATTTAATTTTAGCAGGAACCGGCCCTTTAGAAGAATGGCTTAAAAAACTCGCGGAAATTGAAGGTGTTGCTTCTCGAATCGTCTTTACAGGCTGGATAGATAATCCTTATTCTTACTTTGAATTATGCGATGCTTTAGTTTGTCCGTCACGCCATGAACCTTTAGGAAACGTGATTATTGAAAGTTGGGCTCACTCAAAACCTGTTATCGCAGCAGCTTCTCAAGGGCCTTTACAGCTTATAAAAGAAGGAGAAAACGGCCTTTTGTTCGGTATTGATAAAATCGATGAATTAACAGCAAAAATTAAAATTATCTTGGATAATGATGCTTTGCGGCAAAATATCGCTAAACAAGCTTTTGTTGATTATGATAATAATTTTAGTAAAAAGCATGTAGTTGAAAAATATATGAACTTTTTTGCTTCTATAATTTAATTAAAAAGGCTGCAGCAATCTTCAAAAAATATATCTATGGGCTGCCCGTATTCTTTTGAGAGAATATAAACTTCTCTTAATCTTAATTCTTGCTCGCCTTTTTCTATTGCTTTTATGTATCTGTGGCTAACGCCTAATATTTTTGCTGCTTGTTTATGGCTTATTCCGATTTCTTCTCTAAAAATTTTAAATTTATTGCCAAAATATATATTTTTAATTTTCTCTTCAGTGTTTTGAAATATAATTGCTGTGCTCATTCTTGATTCCCCATTTTTCTTATTCTACTAAAACTGGTAATAATTATAGCATACTCTTTATATTTAGTCAATGACCAAGTTGATATGATAATTTTTATGAAATTATTAGATTATAAAAAAGCTTTTATTTTTATTATTCTGAAAATAAATCCAGTTTTTGCTGTGGCTGCTTAGGCTCAGATGTTTTTGAAACATCAGATTCTTCCGGTGAGACAGGAGTAATATTTTCTTGATTCTGATTATTATTAACTGCTGTATTGCTTGGTGAGGAGGTATTTATTTGCGGCTGTGTAACATTAGACGGGCTAGTACCATTTTGCTCATTATTCTTGTCTTCTTCTTCTTTTTGTGCAGAGGAAACTCCTCCGTCCTCATAATCTAAAGAAAGACGATGAAACCCTCTGTCCCATTCATCTCCTTGCTGTTTCCTTTCATACGCAACTACTATTCCCAGCAATAAAATAAGGCTTATGATTAAACTTTTTTTCTTCATTTATCATCTCCCATTCTTAACGCTTCAATAAAGGCGCCTTGAGGAATTTCTACTTTACCGAATTGGCGCATTTTCTTTTTACCTTTTTTCTGCTTTTCTAAAAGCTTCCTCTTTCTGGTAATATCTCCGCCGTAACATTTTGCCGTTACGTCTTTTCTCATTGCGCTAATTGTTTCTCTTGCTATTACTCTTCCTCCGATTGCGGCTTGAATTGGAATTTTAAACAAATGCTTTGGGATTAAGTCTTTTAATCGCTCACAAATCTCACGACCTTTCTTTTCGGCTTGGGATTTATGGCAAATGAAAGATAAGGCATCTACATTTTCTGAATTTATCATTATTACAACTTTTACTAAATCGCTTTCCTGATAATCTACAAGCTCATAATCAAAACTTGCATACCCTTTTGATATGGATTTTAGTCTGTCATAAAAATCAAAAACTATTTCATTTAAAGGAAGTTTATAAACGGTCATTGCTCTTGAGCCAACATAAGAAAGCTCTAACTGTTCTCCTCTTCTTTCCTCACATAATTTTAAAACTGAGCCTAAATAATCATCAGGAACTAATATCGTTGCTTTAACCATCGGCTCTTCTATTTTGGCAATTTTTACCACATCAGGCATATCGGCCGGATTGTGCAGAGATAAACTCTCTTTATTAGTTAACTCTATTTTATAACCGACACTCGGAGCTGTTGTTATTAAATCTAAATCAAACTCTCGCTCTAAACGTTCTTCTATGATTTCCATATGCAAAAGACCTAAAAAGCCACATCTAAACCCTAAGCCTAATGCTGCCGAATTTTCAGGCTCATAACTTATACTTGCATCGTTTAATCTTAATTTGGCAAGCGAATCTTTGAGCAATTCATATTCTGAAGAATCAACCGGAAACATCGAACAGAAAACAACAGGTATACTCGGCTTAAACCCCGGCAGAGCTTTTGATGTCGGGTTATTTGATAAGGTTATTGTATCCCCTATTCTGCAATCGGCAACAGATTTTATGCTCGCTGAAATAAAGCCGATTTCTCCGGTGGTTAATTCTTCTAAATACTCCATTTTTGGGGTAAAAATACCTAATTTATCAACTAAATATTCCGCACCGTTTGACATCATTTTTATTTTGTCTTTTACTTTAATTTTACCGTCGATTACCCTTACTAAAATTATAACTCCTAAATATTTATCATACCAAGAATCAACTAATAAGGCTTTTAAGGCGGCCGCTTTTTCCCCTTTTGGTGAAGGTAAATATTTAACAATTGCTTCTAAAACATTTTCTATACCTAGTCCTGTTTTTGCAGAAATCTCAACCGCATTTGAGGTGTCTAAGCCTATAACATCTTCTATTTGTTCTTTTATGCGTTCAGGCTCTGCTGCAGGTAAATCTATCTTATTTAATACAGGAATAATTTCATGGCTTGCATCTATTGCTTGATAAACATTTGCTAACGTTTGTGCTTCTACGCCTTGAGAAGCATCAACAACTAAAAGCGAGCCTTCACAAGCACTAAGAGCTCTGCTGACTTCATAAGTGAAATCAACGTGGCCGGGTGTATCCATTAAATTTAATTGATAAATTTGACCATCGTTTGCTTTATAACTTAGCCTTACTGTTTGCGATTTTATAGTTATTCCTCTTTCTCTTTCTATATCCATAGAATCGAGAATTTGTTCTTTCATTTCGCGCTTGTCTATATGTCCGCCTTTTTCTATTAAACGGTCAGCCAGTGTTGATTTGCCGTGATCTATATGAGCAATTATGGCAAAATTTCTTATATTTTTTATTTCAGTCATAAAAGTGAATATGTTTGATTTTTTTATTTTTTACAAGGAATTTTTATTTTGATTAAGAAGCATTGTTTGATAAACCGCATTTGCGTTCTCTCCTGCATTCTTAACTCCTAGATTAGCTGCTAAACTGTAAAGTTCCCACGCATTTTGCAAATCTTGCCGCACGCCTGTTCCTGTTGCACGCATCCAAGCGTATAATTCAACTGCTTTTGGGTCTTTTTCTCTAACTAGAGTTTCTATTTTTTCTAAATCAAAAGCATTTATGTTGCCTGTTTTAATTTTGCTTACTAAAATTTCCCATAATTTTATTTTTTGCTGTGCCTCTGCTAATTTTTGGTCAGAATAAGAGCTTTTTGATATATTTCTTTCTATATCTATTTCTATCTCTTCTTGTTTATTGTTTTTTGTTTCTTTTAATTCTTTTAATGAATCTGTTGTCGCTGTGTTTTCAGCTTTTAATATTTGTGATTTCTCTTCAGAAACAGGCGTTTTTGAATCTTTTTCTTGTATATATAAAGGAAGCCTTCCTTCATTATCGATTCTTATTATATTTTTAAATATTTCATCTAAAGTAGGATTGAAAGCATAAGCCATATTGCTTATTAATATCCACATAAAAACTGTTAATAAAAAACGCAGCACTTATATATTCTCCAAATTAAACACCCTTGAAGCTATTTATAAAATATTCCTTTTTTAATTACAAGACTTATTGTTAATAACGAACTTAAATGTTGTTAGTTTTTGCTGATTTTTATATAATATTTTTAATATTATTAAAATACTGAGGTGAAAATGCTTGAAGAAATAAAAGTTCCCATAATTAAACTCCCCGTTGCTAATGGTTTGGAACTCCCAGATTATGCCACTCCTTTTTCTGCCGGAATGGATTTACTCGCTGCAATTAATGCTAAACTTAAAATTGACCCAGGGCAAAGAGCTATAATTAATACCGGAATTTGTATCGGGCTGCCTTTAGGTTTTGAAGCTCAGGTTCGCTCTCGCTCAGGATTAGCTGCGAAAAATGGTATCTTCGTTCTTAATTCTCCGGGGACTATCGATGCGGATTACCGAGGCGAAATTATGGTAATCTTACAAAATTTAGGCGATAAAATGTTTATGATTTCACGAGGTATGAAAATCGCTCAGTTAGTCGTTGCACCGGTTGTTAAAGTTGCTTGGGAAAACGTAAATCAGCTTAACGACTCCGTTAGAGGCGAAGGCGGGCTCGGCTCTACCGGAGTTTAGCTTTTTGTTTTAATCTTAAGAATTATTATACTTTTTATTTCTTTCTAAAGAAATTCTGGTAAATGTAATTTTTTTGCTTGGAGTTAATTCTTTAATTTTCCCCTCATACGCAATCGTTACAGGAAGAAGGGTCGAACCCGGATAAACATCGGCAGCTTCTTCTTCCTCTTCAAAAATAATTTGAAAACCCGCCGTTTCTTCTAATAAATATTTACGGCATAAATCAGGATTAAAATTATAGTTATTTCGCTCTTGGAATCTATTAATTTCCGCCTCTATTTCATTTTTAAAAGTAGCGTTATTTTCATATAAATCATTAACTAAAGCTAATTTTTCTTTATATTTGGGATTTTCTAACCATTCGTCCCAGCGAATTACCCTTACTTTATCTTGCGGCAAATCTTTATCTCTTAGATTCCGTTTAATCCATTCATCTCCAGCTTGTTTGGACTGCTTATAAGCCTGATTTTCATTAATATTATGCATTATATTCCAACGCTGAAGACTGTCATTAACTAATATTGTTATTTTATCGAAGCGTTTTTCTGCCCAATTAAGAGTATTATCAAATTTATCTTTTTCATGTTTTGATTGGCCAACACTAATGGAAAAGCGACAAGTATTAAAATCTTTCCAATTACCTCCGTTTTTAACTA
>CAYWTE010000090.1:0-5534 GCA_964461145.1 uncultured Lactobacillales bacterium
AATATGAAGGCAATGCTACAGATAACGGAGCAGAAGAATATCTTGCATCTTATGACGAAATAGCAAATTCGGTTTACTATCTGTTTAACAGCACGGGTAAACGTTCGGCAAAAGATGCGGCATTTTCAACAACGAATATCTTCTTTAATGAACAAGGGTTAGCCGATTTGATAACAGATGAAACTGGTTATGCAAGCCGTAATAATCTTGATTTTGATAATTTAACAGGAGGAGCAGCGAAAGTTCTTCAGGATTTTGTTGCAGATAAAAAAGGAAGCGTAGAATCTTTAGCAGTTATCAGAAGATTAATCGGAACGGGCGATCCGACATATACAGCTTCAGTTACTAATGCGATGGAAGCATTAAGGCTTAAATATGTAACAGCAAGCTCGGCGAAGGTAACGTTTAAGAAAGCTGCGGAAGTAGAACAGCTGATATATCCTTATACAAAAGAAAAATTAAGCGCATTGTTTGAAGAGCTTAAAAAACGTATTGTAATAAGAGATATAGATGTAACAGCGGTCATTAAAAAAGTGATGGGAGAAAGTTATTCTGAATATGCCGGAGATAACGAAGACGGCTTGGCATTAGCTGAACTGGCTAACTATGAATCATCACTTACAGATAATGATGAGGCAGTTCTTTATAGGGTAAGGAACGCTTTAGGTGCAAGTTATTATGACCATTATTATAACAAAGCAAAGAGCGCATCTGAAACTTGGGAAGGCACCGCTACACCTGCGTTTGCGGACAAATATAAACAAAGCAAACCGAAAGTTGAGCTGAAGAGTTTGAGCGATACGATGTGCGGGGATACGGTGATGTCGAAACTGGCGTATCTTAAAGAAAAAGTAGATGATGTTTTTGATAACGGCGGCTCATATTATCTGCAGTCGATGTTGATGCAGATAATGGGATATGATGCTTATAAAGCAGCGCTTGGAACATCTACAGGAGTAATTAAGTCTAAGTTTGACAGCTATATTACTGATACGAGTGCAACGGACGATAAGGGTGTATTCCAGAGGATTAAGTTTGAGGTCGGCAAAAAATATGCAGATGAAAATGCCGGCGAATGCGAAGCCTCTATAAATGCCTTCATCGAGGAATTTAAAAGAGAAACCGGCGCGGTTACTTATTAATTGATTTGAAATAAGGAGATAAGAAAATGAAAAAATTTTTATATGTTGGGTTATTAACAGGTGCCGCACTATTAGCAGTTCCTAATTTCTCAGCAAAGGCTCAAATAGATGTGAGTTCTTATCAAGCTCTTAGCGAATCAATAAAAGCTATAGAAACGCAAATAGCTGCGCTTAAAGCTTTGGCAGAAACTTCCGATGATGAAACACTTAAAACATCTATTACAAACCTTCAAACGCTTTATGATAGTTTAACTGCTCAAGCAGCGGCTATAGATGCAAATATTAATAAAGCTCTATCTTTTGATGCTAAAGAAGGGGATAATCTTACTCAAAAATTAAGTAAGTTATCTCAAGAAATTGAAGGCGAAAAAGAAGAAGTAATTAATGCTCTGGATTCAGCAATAGATGCTGCATATGATACTATTAAAGAGTTAGAAAAAGAAATAACATATTTTGAAAAAGAAATTGAAAAAATTGAAGAATGTGATCCTGACTGTGAGCCAGATGACGATGCTTGTGAAAATCCTTGTTCGGAAGATAGCGATGCTAATAAACAAGCTATGCAGGATTTAATAGATAAAGCAAAAGAACTTGCTGATAATGTTCAAAATTTATATGGTGCAGATAATGATGGGGGAGATACCGGTTCAAATAATGTTACGGGGAGCACTCCTAATTATGGGGGAGATACAGGATATTATCAAGTTCCCACCATTCCTGATACTGGATATTCAGAACAAATGAATGAAGGAATATCAGATTTGTTGCCTTCAAAGGCGACACTTACAGATTCTAATGGGCAAGTGGACGAAAAAGTTTATGCTGAAGTTAAAGCTAATCGGCGAGAATTAGTTCTTGCTGTTGCGCAAGAAGCATATTTAGCCTCAGAAAAACATATCGATTATGCAGAAAATACTTCGGATAAAAGAATTGAAGAAATTTTAGCTAAAGCTGATGACGCTAAAGATAAAATCGAAGCTCTTAGTTATAATACTTTAATGGTTATAAATGCAATTAGAGAGGCAATGTTTGCGACTTTAATAGAATCTGAGAAATTAAAACTTGAGGCAGCGAAAGCGCTTTATGACTTAAAAGAAGCGACTTTAGAAGGCGATTTAAAAGCTAGCGAAACGGATAATACTGCAAAAAGCGGTACGACAAGCGATGATTCTAGTGATTTAACCCCTAGCGGAAATTAAGCAGGAGAAGATATTATGACTAAAAACATAGCAGAAATTAAAGGAGATAAAAAAATGTTTAGAGGGTTTTTATTATCAGGCGTGGCCTTGGTTGCTATTTTTACCGCTGCTGCTGCTTTTTCTGAAGAAGAAAGTATAGATGATAAAATTAATAAAACTACTTTAGATGCTGAGGAAAAAGCAAACGAGCTTTCTTCAAAAAGGAGTGGTGTAACAAATGGAGATCAAACTTGGGCGGGTTATGATAAAGATGCTGTGAATGCTACAAAAGCTGCATATGAGCAAGCTGTTAAATTTCACGAAAAAATTAAACAAGCTAAAGAAATGTATAAAATTATGTCAGAGCTTTTGGTTAAAGGGTCACTTAAAGAAAATGGAGAACGCTATGAAAAAGGTTTAGGGCCAGAAGATTTTTCTTTAACTGAAAATATGATAGATGTTCCGGGATATGACGCCGGGCTTCCTACTTCAACAGATTTTAAAGATATGATATCTTTGGAAGATTTTGATGATCCTAGAAAAGTTATGACAGCCGCAGAATCTTTCTTAATTACTCCAACACTGAAAAAAGGTGCTGAAGTCGAAGGCGAAGACCAATCTACATTAAATCAAGAACAAACTTTTCAACGTATGAGATTTTATAAAGAAAATATGATCGAAGCTCTTAGTTATGCTGTTAATCTTCAACAAGGAGCTTTGGAATTTGAAACAGTTGTCGATGAGCTTAACTCCTTGCTGCAAAATACTGAAGATGTTAATCAGGTTTACCGTGTAAATTATATCGCAAGACAGACCTTAAATGATTTACTCGGACTTTTTATTTTAGGGAAAACAGCCAGACTGCAGTTAATGACATCTAAAGCTATAGGGCAAGATTTAGAAGCTTTGGGCAGTGAAATAGTTACTAATAATGTTGGGGGTAATCCGCAAAGCTCTCTGCTTAGCCAAGCTTTCGATAATGCTAAAGATGTTGATGCTTTAGCCGATGCATTACAAAAAGCTATTGAAGACGGGTATAAAGATTTAGTTCCTGCTGATGAAAATGATGTTGATATTGATGAAGAAACTTTAGAACAGCTAATTATTGTTACTGAAGCAAAACAAATTGCCGTCGAGCTATTAGATGCTCATAATTTGCTTAGAAGGATTAAAAACTTATATTATATTATAGAAGCCAGCAAACTTATTATGAGTAAGCATGATAGCATTTTAGACATAATAAAAGCTAATGATGAATGTAATATTGAAATACTTTCAGAATATTTCTCAGACCCTAAAACTGTTTGGATGGGGAATATTTCTGATTCCGTTGAAGTTAATGATTATGATAGAAGAAAAGGTATGACAGGCAAGGCTTATGACAAGCTGGAAAACTTAATTGCCGCCAGAAAAAGCGCCCTGTCTTCTTCTATAGATCTTGATTTAATTCTTACAGGAGACGAAACAGAGGCTGAATTAGAAGCTATTATTGCTAAACTTAATCTGCAAAGCGAAAGCCAAATCGCAGAAGCAAAAGAAGCTCTCGTTAAATATTATAACAGTCCTTGGGATGCCGGATATTATGTTTTGGCCGACCTTTATGCAAACCCTTCATCTTATGGCACGGTTATTAAAGATTTTAATGCTTGGCAGGATCAAAAATCTCTTTATAATCAATATTTAATCCGTAAATATAAAAATATTGAACTAAAATATATTTGTTGTCACGGGGAAGCTGTCGCAAGCCAAGTTTCTTCTTGGATGCCCAATTTTGCTGATGAAGATAAATATAATTATAAAAATTATGCGAATATTAAAACAGCTCATAATAACTTTATTGATGAAGTTGAAGCCGCAACAGGATATAGCACATCTGCAGCATGTTCTTATACTTGGTCACCGGCAGCTCCGGCATTTTGTTCAGATGCTAAAGTTAAGGCTGACTTTACTGTTCCTAAAAGCATAGGGAAGCCTTTGCCTTATTATAAAGAAGCTGTTAATGTTCAATCTCAGACTATTCCGCCGTCAGCTCCGGTTTATAATGGTGAATATGTATGGCCTGAACCTTGGAAAGATTTTGTTAATATGATAAACGGGGTTTATACCGAAAACGGAACAGTTACTCCTTATTATTATGTTAACTTAAATAATAGCGGAGAGTTCAATTCTTTATACAGCGTTTCTCAGGCAGTAGAAGAAGATGTTGATTCAATTACCGGGCAAGTTGTGGGTAAAAAATATACATACTCTAACTGGGGTAATAAGAGCGGTCTTGTTCCGCTTTCTAAAAACAGGCTTAGTGTTTGGTTAAATCTGGTTAAAAATGAAGAAGCTCGTAAAGAAATGGCAGATGAGGCTTTGAAAAATTTAACAGATTTATCTGAAGAATTGCAAAAAACTCTTAATAAATCGCCTTATAGCTTTAGTTTATCTAATGTTGATATAACAGATGAGGCAAGCTATGAACTTTTGCAAACTAAACTAGAGGGCTTTATTTCAGATAAACTAGAAGAGCTTAAAGATAAGCTTGCCGAGCTTGATGAACTTGAAGATATCTGTGATGAAGAAACTGAAGAGTGCGGAGAGGCAGAAGTCGCGGCAAGAAAAGAACTCGTCGAAAACGTTATTAATGCAGTTGAAAAAGATTATGATGAGTACGTTCATTTAACTTTTAGCAATGTTAGCGGAGATATCAGGTCGATGATAAACAGTGAAAAAGAAGCTAGAGAAAACTCTGAAGATGCTATAGAAAAACTTAAAACTCAATATATTGAAGATTTAAGCTCCGGCTGTCCTTTATATAATGAAATAGAATATGAAGATGATATCGGAGAAACAGGCTCTACTGGAACTACAGGCACGACAGGCACAACGGGTACGACCGGAACCACAGGGTCTACGGGAACTACAGGGACAACCGGAACTACAAGCACGACAGGCGGAGTAGTTTATAATTAATTCTTGAAAGAAGGGGTAAGGAAGATGAAAAAATATTTATATATAAGTCTTTTAAGCGGAACAGCAATGATGTTCACCGCCGCTTGGCAGCAAACAATGGCAGCAGGAAATTGTGCAACTTGTGAAAGTGAGGATATTTCAGATATTACACTGAGCGAGTATGACGGATTCAACCAGCTGAAAAAGGTAGTATCCGGTGATGTAACTGCAGAATATGCATATAACCCTGATGGATTGAGGATTGCAAAGACGGTAA
>CAYWTE010000091.1:0-5516 GCA_964461145.1 uncultured Lactobacillales bacterium
CCGAGTAATTCAAAATAAAAAAGAAAATACCACTGACCCTCTTACTCCAAAAGTAACCAATCAAAGAGCCGCAGTTGATCTTACCAGAGATGAAGTTTTGGTATACAAAAATACTAAAAACAGAATTAGTGACTCGACCCACCGCAGTGCCTTTTGTGGTCCAGGATCAAACAATCCTAGTTTTGATGGCTGGGAATACGAAACATTGTCCCATTTATACGGAACAACTAAAAGCCAAAATAAATCAATTGGTGGTATTTGTTTTGAGGGGATTGGATATACCCTCGGGGTCAATAAAGACATTGCTCAAAATTCCGCCAACAATTCACTTCAAGCTTACCAAAGCAACCCAAAAAATGTAGTTCTTGGCCAAACATCCAACCAAAAAGATTGTCTTCTCGACAGTCGAGTTATCTCCCCTTTGGATCAATTAATTGCCTCTTACAATTCTCAAAATACAAACAATAGTCTTAATCTTATTAGTTGCTATCGAAGCACTCAAGAACAAGAATTACTTTGGCAAGAATATTTACAAGAAAATAACAGGGATGAACTTAAAACTATCTCTCAAATTAACTATCCAGGCACTTCTCCTCACCAAACCGGCCTGGCTATCGATTTTGGCGACAAATTTGGTAAATTAACCAAAAACTCATCATCATATCAATGGTTAACCAAAAACGCTTCTCAATTTGGTTTTTATCATCACCCACTTGAACCAGAGCACTGGCAATATAAGCCCTAAATTTTATGATTAAAAAACTTTTAAAAAACAAATTATTTATCGCCCTAATTTTTATTATCGTAATTCTTCTAATAATTAGAATTATTCCTAATAAACAAACAAAAACTCAACCCCTTTCTTTAGATCAAAATCCAAACCAGACATCATTTTCACTGCCTACAAATCAAAATTCAGAAGAAATTTCTCTCACTCCCACTATTAAAATCACCGAAATAAATTATCAAATTCCACTTTACAATTTTCTCCCCTATCAAGGTAAATATTTTCAAGCCAATCGATATATTAGAGCCAACAATATTGAAATCAAAGTTTATAATCGGGAAAATACCGACCTTGCCAAAAAAGAATTCCAAGAGTGGCTTACCGAACATGGAGTCGAAAATATTGACAAATTTACTATTATTTATTAACAAAATATCCGTTATCCTGTTGTAATAATAGATTATTTGATAGAATTAATTATCTTATGACCATTAAACAAGTTCTTCATCGTCTCAATCGTCGTGATACTCGCCTCTTACCCAAAGATCTCACTCTTAGTAAAATTATTCTCATTTCATTAGCTGTTTTTGCCGTCACTTTTACTACCAAAGCCATCTTTGCTGAAACTACTAATACCGGTGCTGAATTTATCCGTCAAAAGCAAGATGCTATCCAAAAAGGTAATAATCAAGAAGCTTGGATAGACTCTGCTCTTGGGAGTAATGTCATGAGTCTTCAAATTGCGCTATCAGGAACTTTTCCAGAATCATTCCTAACAGGAGATATTGTCTCCTATAAACCAGGCGGGATGGTTGGTGCAAGTAATCAAATGATTGCCGCAACTTTTAACCCGATGGCATCGGGGATTGAGTATATTGCCCAAGTTAAAAACAATTTCTTAGGTAAACCAGCCTACGCTGCCAACGAAACAGGGTTCCAGGGGCTGAGAAGTATCATGAGCCTCTGGAAAGTTTTTAGAAACGTTGTCTATGTTTTAATTTCACTTATTTTTATTACTATTGGGATAATGATTATGCTTCGTATAAAAATTAGTGCCCAAGCCACAGTAAGTATACAAAGTTCTATTCCAAGGATAATCACCACACTCATACTTGTTACTTTTTCCTATGCCATTGCTGGACTCTGTATTGACTTAATTAATCTATTTCAATCATTTGCCATCGCTCTATTGTTTACCGGATTAGGTAAAGGGTATTCGGAAGGTCTTTTCCCTCTTAGTTGGAGTAATATTTCCATTCAAAACCTTATTGACGCCATCCGTGCTCTTTTTGGAGATAACCCTTTCAATTTTAATAACTTAAATAATCTAAACTTTTGGGGAGTTGTTTCATTAGTTCAAAGACTCGCACCAAACGGAGTTTTAGCCTTACTTGGTGGTGTTATTGGAGCCGTAATTGGTAGTCATATCGTACCAGGAGTAGGAACTTTCATTGGTGGAGGTATCGGCGCTCTTGGAATTACACTAATACTAACAATAATTATATTTATATATTTAATTAAGTTTGGATTCGGACTAGCCAAATGTTATATAACTGCACTTTTAAAAATAATTTTTGCTCCATTTGAATTATTACTAGGAGCTCTTCCAAACTCAAAAATCGGTTTTTCAAGTTGGATTATCAGTATTTTTGCCAATCTTGCAGTTTTTCCTGTTTCTGTAATTTTTCTAATTATCGCCAATATTCTTGTAGATAGTGTTGGTGGGGTTAACCCACTCTGGGCACCAACATTAGTTCAAGGTCCTTATGTCTGGTTCCTTCCAGCTATGATAGGAATAACTGCAGTTGCCTTATTATCAAAACTTCCAACAATTATTCCAGAAGCAATTTTCAAAATTAAACCTTCACCATATGGTAAAGCAATCGGAGAAGGGTTTAAGAGTATTCCTGGTGTTGGATTAGCAGCTGCTGGAGCAAGACTTGGTGGAAAATTTGGTATGAGCCAAGGTGGAAAATATATTGAAAATCTAGGTTACGATCATAATGAAAGTGGAGAGAGAACTGGAAAAGTAGAAGGTAGAAAAGCCGCATTCAGAAGAACAGTCGGAAAAGTAATGTCATTCGCTTCAGAATCAAAACACTAAAAATCTTTAGCAGTGATTAAATTCAATTCCTACGATTTAAAAAATTCCTCATTTCAGTAACCAATTTACGGGACGCATCCACATTCCCCATTTCTAAAGACCTTTTTAATGACATTGACATCTCTTTATAATCACCATCGAAAGACAAATTCCTTATACTTTCAAAATCTTGTTCTAAAGACTTTAGTTCATCACTCTTACCAATACGCCTCAGTTTAATTGCTTGCTCTTCCTTTAACTTTCTTGTTCTTTCAACCCCTCGCCTTTCATTTGTTATCTGATTTTTAATCAAACCAAATAACGAATTAGTCTCCGGTTTTTTAAGACCATCTTTATAACTAACAACACCTAACATCTCAATAACTTTATCCACATTAACATTCATTGTGTCAATATTTAATCTATTTCGAACTAAACGAGAAACATATAAATCATAATCCAAAATTGTTCCATCTTTAGTCTCTGGTTTAACTATTGGGATAAAATCACTCGACAACCACTTCTGATTAGGTTTTAAAGTTGCCTGTATTGCCCTTGCCCAGAAATCAGGACTAGTAGTATAACTAAAAGGCTTAGTTCCATCTCCAAACTCAATACCATTAGCCATTCCAAATTTATCTTTAAGCATTAAAGCTAAATCCGTGACAGTTTTTGCTTCAGTTTTCCCTGTAACAGCTTTATATGCCAAAGTTGCTGCCTCTAAAGAATCTCTAAACTCATTCATAAATGTTGTTTGACCACTCTTAAATTTAAAATCTTTCTCCGTCCCCTTAATTAAGTTTCCATTACTATCAAACTTCGCATAATCCATAATCAGTTTTCCTAAACTCTCTGAACTTCCCTTTGGTAAATTCAGATCTCTCGATCCGTTACAAAAATCAAAAAAACCATAAAAGGTTTTATCTGGAAAGATCCTAACAGTACCATCAACAATTTTCTCTCTCAAAGTCTTCTCCCCATCAATAGGATGACCAATATCACGTTCCAATCTCATAACACTTATTACGTAATCAGCAATTGGGCCAGAAAAATATTCAGCATCAAATAAATTCTCATCTTTACGAAGCTTACCACCTTTCAAAATTTGCCATTTTGCCAGCGCTTTATATTCTGGATTCAAAGTTCTCAAAGCATCAGACATAATTCCCTCCCATGTTGGTAGTATCCTCATTCTATCAGCAACACTCGAGTTACCCATTGCAAACCACAAATTCCAAGCACTATAAGCATTCATTCTATCCAAATAAGTAACTTTAGCCTCTTCCCCTCTTCTCGATTTAGCCAAAAATTTAGCCAAACCATTCAAATAATCCTCTCTATTATCTATATTATTAAAAACATTCTGATCTATCGTTCTTACACCCCTATTTCTATTTTCTGGAATATCCGGAAGTATCCTTCTCTTCTTTACCTCTTTACCATCAATTTTTACTATATCGTAAACATAATCACCTTTACCACCATCAGCATTATAATCATACTCATAGAAACATTCCTTATACCTCAAACAACTATTACCATTACAGTCAATATAAGGCTCACATAAATCATTTATCATCTTACTCATAACTAACTTAAAATCATCATCAAACAAAGTATTCATATACTCATGAGTAAAAGAAAAAGCTGTTTTGCTCCCCATTATCCTATCTAAATCCTTTCCTGCACCTTTTAACCAAGAAGCAGCATCGTTTACCATCGCCATCAACATTATTCTCCCTTTCAACCTATCTTTTTCCTCTTTAGTATTAGCAAAACCTAATTGCTCAGGTTTTAAATTTTCTAGCCATCCAGGAGGCGTTCTACTTTGGAAATTCATCGAATAATCCATATCTAACATAGCATCTGCCATAGCATCAGGTTTTAAATCCCAAGGTCTAGATTCAACTCTATCCCTTGATTCCTTATCTCCACTATCAGGCTGATCAACAACGATTGGTGGGGTATAATCCACAACATCACCTTCAACACCTTTAGTAGAAACCTCAACCATCCCATCCAAATAATCAACTACAGTTCCAATCTTTAACCCATCCAAACTATCCTCTTCTACACTATCAAACATTTTCATCATCACCTCCACTTGACCCTCCACAACTTGTGCTCTTTTGGATCCATAAATATTAGGTGCTCTCTTTACTTTCAGATTAAAGGCCTCTACTTCACTCAAAGAAGTCACTAATGATTTACCAATTTCATCATCTGGACCAGTAACGAACCAATTTTTAAAAACCTCTTCTGAAATCCCCCTAAAACTAGGTGGCACATTCGCATCAATTTGACCAATTTTATCTAATAATTTAGGGTCAGCTATTATTAAAGCTGAGCCTAAATCAGTCAAAGCCTTTCTTGCATTGACCTTTTGTATCTCCGAAGATGACGGGTTATCCATTACCTCCTTAATCTGCGTCACACTCTCATAACTAGAAGGTAAAAATTTTGATTTTAATAAATCTTGGGCTTTCTGCTCAGCTATATCAGCTTGTGATCCAGACTTTTCACCAACCAAACCAGATGACCTGATGCTATCAGCCAAAACCATTGACCTTGAAACTTCCTCTATAGATATTGGGGCTCTCTCTCCACTCATGCCCCAATTATACCAATTCTAAATTCTTTTTGTATTAATTTAATTCATTTTTTTTGATCACATATTGATCATTTTCTACCGACATCACCGCCTTA
>CAYWTE010000092.1:0-3665 GCA_964461145.1 uncultured Lactobacillales bacterium
TTCCTTCTATTTTAATTTTAGCCCAGGCTTTTTCTAACGCATAAAAAGACGGCAAAATTATCTTTTCTTTTAATTCTTTTAAATCTTTAAGAGAAAGCTCTGGGGTTATGCTCATTAAAATTTTTGAATCTTTTAAATCCGCATAAGGGTCATATAAATTCCATTTTTCATTTTTAGTGATAATTAAGGGGTCAGCATAAACTCCATCTTCCCATTTGCCGGAATGCAAAAATTTTGCCCGTGCTTCTCCTTCTCTCATTTGGCAAGCTTTTTCAACTAATGGAGGGGTTACAACCGATTCTTTATGAAAAAATTCTACTATCGGCTCATCAAAACGAATCGCTCCATTTTCTTTTTTCATTTCAGGATTGCGTTTCAAATAACTGCCAAAAGCATATCTTCTTACAACAATTTCTAAGGGGAGCATTCCGCAAGCATAGCATAAAAGAGTGTTTTTATCTTGTTTTTTTATAAAAGCTGTGGGGATATTAAGCGAATTTAATAAAGAAAAAACATTCGCCGCCTGTTCTGTTTTATATTCTCCGATATTATTGATTTTTGCTTCTTTTGCAGCATTTCCTGCCGTTAAATTATCTTTTGTATGCAATAATACTTGATGATTTCCTATTTGTTCGATAATTTTTGTCTTGCCTTCTGATGCGTTCATAATTATCCTCCTTATTATCAAAGAAAATTAAATATACAAGGAGTGTTTTAAATGAGCAAGTCAAAAATAGCAATAATTATGGGCTCAAAGTCAGATTTAGATGTTATGATGGGGGCTTTTGATATTTGTGAAAAATTTGGAATTGAGTTTGAAAAAAAGGTTATGTCTGCTCATAGAACACACGATATGGTAGTCACGTTTGCTAAAAACGCTAAATCTAGCGGCATAGAAGTTATTATCGCCGCTGCCGGAGGAGCTGCTCATTTAGCCGGAGTTGTTGCCGCTCTTACGCCGATTCCTATTATCGGAATTCCTATTGCAACAAATATGATGGGAGGGCTGGATTCTTTACTCTCTACTGTTCAAATGCCTTCAGGCGTTCCTGTTGCTACTGTCGGCACTAATAATTCTAAAAATGCGGCTCTTTTAGCTATTAGAATATTAGCTCTAAAAGATGATTCTTTGACTCAAAAATTGTTAGATTACGCAGAAGAAGAACGCAAAAAAATTGAAGCTACCTTGATATAAATTTGCTTTCTAATATTTTTCCCTTTGAGAAAAATGATGAATTATCATTAGAAACATCTTCTTGGTATGATAAAAGGCCTGCTGCTTGGCTCTCTAATGCAAATTTTATGTTATCCTTTAATTCCATAAGGTTGTTAATGGAATTATTATCATACGTTATTAAATTGTGTTTTATATTTAAATTTTTATTTCTGCTTAATACGGTTTCAGCTAAAAAAATAGCAGATTTTGAAAGCTGCATTTCACTTTTTGCATAATCATAAACATTACTGTAATTTTTTGATAAATTTTGTGAGCTAAATATATTTTCCCCAAAAATAAAATCTTGCTCAAAATCATTATTAAAAATTAAATCCTCTTTTATTTTATTTTCCGGTTCAGAACTTATAAGACAGATAGATATATTATCCTCCAAAAGTTCTTTTGCGAGTCTTAAATCTAAACTTAAATCCTTTTTATTAAAGGAATCGAAATCGAAATACACTAAAAAATGAGATAAACTATTACTCGGAGGTTCGCTGGGGTCTGCAGGCATTATATCTTTCCATTTGGTTAAATTTATATTTTTAAAATTGCTTAGATAATTTAACAGCTTTTTTTACAAATTTCAAGTGCATTTTGTGATTATATGTATTTTTATACTTGTATGAAAAAAAATATGTGTATAAAATTAAAAAAATCTGCTGTAATTTTTTCGCAAAAAGGTGCCAAATGGAAAAAAATATTCTAGCAACTATTCTTAAATATTTTGAAAAAGAGCCGTATGACATTGCCGACAAAATATTTAATAAAATTGATCCTGAAAAAATCAGGAAAGCCCAGCATTGGATGCTAAAAGAAGCGCTTATTTATCATACGCGGCAAAAAGATAATCCCATATTAAAAACCGTTGTTTGGAATAAAATATTCTCTAATCCTATCGGCTTTGCAGCAGGATATGACACAGAAGGGAAAGTATCTGACCACTTAATTAAACTTGGATTTGGATTCGGTGAAGTTGGCACTGTAACTAATGAAAGCGAAAATATTTTAAGAGATGTCGTTAAAATTCCTGAAGAATTAGCGTTGGTTAATAAAAATCGAGGTTTTAATAACGTAGATAATGATGTTGTCGTTCAAAATCTTGCCTCAATAAGAAGTCATAACAGAATTATCGGAGTTAGTATTGGTGAAAATTATACTTTCCCTAATACAACATCTGACCCTGCAGTTAGAATAAATAATTATGATTCTTTGGTTAAAATCGTTGCCCCTTATGCAGATTTTATCACTATTTCTTTTGCGAATCCTAATATGCGTAATTTAAATGAAAAAAAAGACGGAGAATTTCTTGGCGACATAATTAATGCTATTAAAAAAACTTTAGCAAAAATAACGCCTATTGCTCAACCACAAATTTTGATAAAAATTCATGGGGATATCGCTGATAAAGCTTTAGAATTTTATGCAGAACATATATTATCTAATCAAATAGGCGGAGTTATTATTTGCGGCTCAAGTAAAGATGTTTCAGCAAGGAAAGAGCTCGTTAATAAAAGTTTTGGAGGAGCTATCAGCGGAAAGCCATTATTTGAAAGAAGTAATGAGATTATTTCTAAGTTTTATAATTTAACTGACGGAAGAGTGCCAATTATTGGAGTTGGCGGTATTTTTTCCGGAAAAGATGTATATGATAAAATGAAAGCCGGAGCTTCTCTTGTTCAGTTATATTCTGCTTTAATATTTAAAGGCCCTCATATAGTAAAAAATATTAAACAAGAATTAATATCTATTTTAGAAAAAGAAAAAGTAAAAGATTTGAAAGAAATTATCGGAATCGACGTGAAATAAGGATTAGTCAAAATGAATGTGCCAATATATCAAGGAATATCTCAGATAATTAATAATTATGATGCTTTTATTATCGGAATTAGAGGTGTTATAGTCGGAAAAGACCTTGAAATATCAAAGGCAAAAAATGCTCTTGAAGCCTTAAGAGCTAATAATAAAAAAGTTATTCTTCTCACGAACTCTTCTTGTCGAACGTCGTTTCTTGAAAAGGCTCTTGATTCTCAAGGGATATCTAAAGACTTATTTTTAGGCATACTTTCAGCAGGAGAGCTTTTGCATTTTGAATTTAAAAATAAAACCAATCCTTTATTCAACACTTTAGGTAATAAATATTTTTTATTAGGGCAAGATAAAGATGAAAATGTTTTTGAAAATTTGCCTTTTGACAGAGTAAATGATATAAATTCCGCAGACTTTATTTTTGTGTGCGGTGCCAGTGAAGAATTTCCTGATGCAGATGCATACGTTTCATTATTTAATCACGCGGTTTCGTTAAATTTGCCGATGATAAGCTGCGGTTATGATAGAATTTCCATTTTAGGCGGGAAAATAGTTCTTGGTGCCGGCGCAATAGCCAGTCAGTATCAAAAATTAGGGGGAAATGTAAGTTGGCTTATAAATTTAATTTTTAAGTTAATCA
>CAYWTE010000092.1:3675-4987 GCA_964461145.1 uncultured Lactobacillales bacterium
AATGTAATATCTAGAGGGAAACCTGATATTGATATTTTTGAATATTGCTGTCAAGGTTTTGACAATATGCTAAAAGAAAAAATTGCAGTAATTGGAGATTCGTTTGATACTGATATTCTAGGGGCTTCTAATGCTGGGCTTGATTCTTTTCTTATTATAAGCGGCATACATTACAGAGAATTGGGTGCCGGATTTAACAGTCTTTTCCCTGATGCGGAGAGGATTAATGATTTAGCCAGAATTAACGGCGTATTCCCTAAAGGTGCTATGGAATATTTTTCTCCTTAAAAAAGTACTAGATATATTTATCTTCGTTTTTTAAGTATCCTTTTACATATTTATTTACGCCGTCTTCTAATTCTGTCATAGCTTTTTTATAACCGGCTAGACGTAATTTGCTTAAATCTGCTTGTGTAAAATTTTGATATTTATCGCTTATTTCTTCGGGGATATCTTTATACTCTATTTGAGCCTGCATATCTAAAGCTTTATAAACTGCTTTAGCTAAATCATTGAAACTCCTTGCCTTGCCGGTTCCGACATTAAAAAGGCCGCTAATTTTTAGATTTTCTATAAGCCACATAACCACATCTACGCAATCACCTACCCATATAAAATCCCTTAATTGTTCTCCGTCTTTGTATTCTTTATTGTTTGATTTAAATAATTTAAACGGTTTATTATCTTTAGCGGAATCGTATATATGAGCTATAACACTTTTTTGCCCGCCTTTATGATATTCATTAGGCCCATAGACATTAAAAAATTTCAATCCTGCCCATTGCAGAGGCGTTTTACCTTTTTCTTTTATGATTCTTGAGATTTTTCTATCAAAAAGATGCTTGCTCCAGCCATATTTATTAAGGGGAATTAATTTTGATAATTCTTCAGGCGTGCTAAAATCTTTAAAGCCTTCATTGCCATCTCCATAAGTTGCAGCAGAAGATGCAAATATAAATCTTTTATTATTATCTGTGCACCAATTCCATAATTCAGAACTTAATAAAAAATTATTTTTCATAATTAAATCTGCATCTATTTCTGTTGTGCTTGATATTGCACCCATATGAATTATTGCTTCTAAAGAATCAGCATTTGCTTCCAGCCAATCGAAAATTTCTTCAGGATAAACAAAATCTGCTATTTCTCGCTTTGAAATATTTTTCCATTTATCATCTGTACCTAAGAAATCACATATTGCTATCTTATACCCATTATTATCTAATCTTGCAGCGATGTTTGAGCCTATAAAACCACAGCCGCCGGTTATTAATATCATTCCAGATTCTCCTTTTTAATTTTTTTATGTTAT
>CAYWTE010000092.1:4997-5469 GCA_964461145.1 uncultured Lactobacillales bacterium
CCAAGCAATATTTTTAAATTTTTCTTCTAAAATTTTATCTCCGTTATTAGTATCGGGGTGATATTTTTTTGCAAAATCTTTATATTGTTTTTTTAATTCTGTTTTTGTAAAGGGAAATTTTATTTCTAAAATTTCTAGAGCTTTATTTGTGTTGCTTTTTTCTCTTTCTAGATTTGTTCCTGCAAAATATGAGTTTTTATTAAAGGCATCTTTAAATGCGGAAGAATTATTAGCCGATTCTCTATAAACCGTATATTGGCGAATATCTTCTTCTATTTCTTCTTCGCTCATTTCTTTATAATAATCCCAATTAGCATTATATTCTGTTACGTGTTCTAAGCAAAACCAGTAATATTCTTTTAGGTTTCTGTCTTTTGGAGCTTTGTACAATCCCTTTTTATTACAATTAGGGTAGTTGCATTTCCTATCTTCTTTATCTGTATGAGGTTGATAATATTTCGATTTTCGTTTT